>NZ_JAUWQB010000057.1 GCF_030611305.1 Desulfobacula sp.
TATCCCGCCGGCGCAGCAAGTTGATGTGATCCACAAGCAAAATAGCGTTATTCACCGCAATGCCGCCCAGCATGATACAACCGATATAGGATTGAACATTAAAAGTGGTATCTGTAAAAAATAGCATCAGGATCACTCCGATAGCCGCAAGAGGTACGGAAAACATCACCACAAAGGGATATCGCAGCGACTCATAGAGTGATGCCATTACCATATATACCAGCACCATCGCCAGCACAAAACTCATCAAAAGTTCGCGAAATGATTTCTGCTGTTCTTCATAATCTCCAGCAAAAATGATGTTGAAATCTCTGGGTACAGGCACGGATTGCAAGCCCTCCCGGATATCTGCCAAAATAGAGCCCATATCCCTGCCGCTGATATTGGCCGTTACATAGACCACGCGTTCCTGGTCTTTGCGCTGGATAAGCACGGGCCCGCGCCTGGGATGAACATCAACTACGTTTCGGAGTACTACCGGCTCTCCGTCGGTATTGATGATGGGAAGGTCCAGAATATCTCGCAGCTCTTTTTTCTCAGAACCCTCAATTTTTACCCGGATTCTATACTCATTTCCCCCTTCCCTGTAGTTGCCGGCAGATGTACCGGAAAGCACCGTTTGCAGCATATTGGCAATCCTGGATACGGAAAGTTTCATGTCAGCGGCCTTTTGCCTGTCCACGACAATAAGCTCTTCCGGAGTTCCGGTCTCCCTGCTTATTCTGGTATCTGTTATACCGGCCACATTCCCCATGATCTCTTCAACCTTATGGGCCAGGACGTCGGACGTTTCAAGATCATGCCCCCGCACTTCCACCTGAACTTTTTCATCTCCCCCAGAGCCTATTCTAAGCAAAAAGAGCCCCTGGCCGGCACGTGTCCGTATTGTAACTCCCGGCATAAAAACGAGCTTTTTGCGAAGGGCTGCTGCTATTTCCTCGCTGGATCGATTTCGTTCTTTGACCGGTTTCAGCGCAATCCGCATCTCACCGGTATTGGATCCCTGTGCCCGCCAGGAGGAACCTCCGATACGGGATACGGTGTTTTTGATCTCCGGCACTTCTTGTTCCACGATGTCTTCAATCTTTTGGAAGGTCTTATCTACCAAATCCAGCTTTGTACCGACTGCCATCTCTGCATTAACCCGTACTTCGCTCTCATCAGCGGTAGGCATCAACTCAACACCAACCAGCGGAATCAGAAGAAGACTTCCTGAAAACACCAGCAATACGCTTCCTAATATCAACCCCCGATGATTGATAGCAAAACTAAGTAACTTTATATAATCATTTTCCGCACCGGCAAAAAACCGGTCCGATATATGAAATATCTTCCAGCCTTGAGCAGTACCGGCTCCTTTCTTAAGTGTAACCGGAGCGCCTAACCTGGCTGCCAGCATGGGCACCAGCGTCAGAGCTACTGCCAGGGAGCAACCCAGTGAAAAAGTCACCACGTATGCGAGCTGTTTAAACATAATTCCGGACATGCCGCGCACAAAAACAAGCGGCAAAAAGACAACAAGCGTGGTCAATGTGCTTGCAATAACCGCAGCCACCACTTGCTGGCTACCCTTTATTGCTGCTGATTCAGGTTCCTGGCCCGATTCCCTGAGCCGGTAGATATTTTCCAGCACCACGATGGCATTGTCCACCAGCATACCGATGCCAAGCGCGAGACCACCGAGGGTCATCAGATTCAACGTAAACCCGTTAAAATACATCAAAGAAAAGGTGGCGATCATTGATATTGGAATCGTGGTGGCAATAATGGCAGTGCTGGCAATGTTACGAAGAAAAAACAACAATACGACTATAGCCAGCACTCCGCCATAGAGGATGGTTGTGCCCACATTGGTTATAGAGCGTTTGATATAATCTGAAGTGTCGATAATGGGGATTATATGAAGCTGGGGGATGTCCCGGTTGATCTGTTCGATCTCTTTGAGTACCCCGGTTGCTATCTCCACAGTGTTTTTCCCCGATTGTTTGTTGATCGAAAGGCGCACACCCGGCTTGCCGTTTATCCGTACAATCCGGGTTACTTTCTCCCAGGCATCTTCTACGGTAGCTATTTTTTTTAGTTGTATGGGCACCCCTTCCCGCATGGCAACTACCGTATTTCGCAGCTCATTCAAATTAGTGTAAATCCCAGGGACTCTAATGGTAACATCGAGCAGCTCCCGTTCGATGGTACCGGCCGGAAGATTGATATTTTCTTCCTTGAGACGGCTGATAAGTAGATCAATGGGAAGTCCCAGGGCTTTTATCTTTTCTGCATTCAAATTGACATGAATTTCCCGGTCCAGCCCACCTCGAATATCCAAAGAAGCCACCCCCGGGATACGTTCGATCCGATTTTTCACCTGATTGTCGATAATTTCTCTTATCTGGATAGGTTCAAGATCACTGGATACTCCCATAATTAAAATAGGAAAAGACGCAAGGTCGAACTTCCGCAGTCTTGGTCGATCACTATCTTCCGGAAGGTGTGGAATGACGCGATCCAGACGTTCTCGAATATCGTTGGCGGCTTCATCAAGGTTAGTACCCCATGAGAAAGTAATCCGGACGCTGCTTCGCCCTTCAGCAGAGACCGAGGTAACCTCTTCTACTCCCGGTACTGCACTCATTGCCTCCTCAACCGGGCGGGTGATCAACTCTTCGACTTCCTCGGAACTGGCGTTTTCGTATTCAATGGAAATGCTAAGCGTCGGGTATGTGATATCGGGCATCAGGTCGATGGAAAGCCTAAACAAGGAAACCACACCAAGGATGATAACGATCGAATAAGCCATGACGGTCAATATCGGGCGTTGTACGAAAAATTGGGAGATATTCACGATTTTCCTTTTCCTTTAGTAGAATCGCCTCCCTTGACATTGTGCTTTCCACTTTCCCCTTGCCCACCTTCTGCTGATTTTTTATCTGGTAGAATAATCGAATTTCCATCTTCCAGCAGATGATGTCCCAGGGTCACCACCGCACCTGTTATGACTGGACTCAACATTTCCGCCTGGATGCCGTTTACAATACCGAGGGTAATCGGAATAAACCTGACTTTTTGTTCCTGAGAGTCGACGACAAAAACCCCTTGTGAGCCGTTTCTCTTGACAAGGGCTGCTATCGGAACCACGTTAACGTTATCATGCTCATCGAATTGTATTTGAACCCGCACAAACATACCGGGTTTCAGAAACTTTTGTACATTGGGTACTTCGATTTCCACACGGGCCTCCCGGGATTTTTCTTTCAGAATAGGGGCTATGCGAATCACCTTTCCTCTGAAGGTGTCGCCCGGAAACGCATCGGTGGAAATGACCGCTTCCTGTCCCGTCTGAATTTTAGGATAGTCCCGTCCGATTACATGTATGACAACAATGAGCTTTTCGACATCAAGAATAGAGACTATCGGTGTGTTGGGCGCCAGCATGGCCCCTTCATCCACAAAGCGCTCCCCCACCACTTTGTAGCCTGTGGTATTGCTCCCAGAAACTTTGATTCTAGCATAAGAAAGACGTATTTCAGCCATTTTCAGGGTCGCTTCTTTTTGAGATATCTGGGCACTAGCAACTTTCAGCTTTGCCTGCTGCGTTTTAAATTCAGACTCTGCGGCGTCAAGCTGGGATTCGGAGGCTATCTTCTTTTTCCTCAATGCTTTGGTTCGTTCATACTCCCTTTTTGCGTTTTCTATGGTACTTCTTCGTTCCTCAAGGTTTGCCCGGGCAACCGCAAGTTCTGCCTTTGCCTGGATGACCTGTTGGTGATATTCATCGTTGTCCAGTACGGCCACAAGCTGCCCGTTTTTGACCGTGTCACCTATATGAACCAATAGCTTTTCGAGACGTCCGGCGATTTTTGGTGCCACAATAAACTCAGAAAGCGGATGCAAAGATCCGGTAAAGTCCCCGACTTCCCGTATGGAGGCTTTTTTTACGAGTGCAACCTCGACGGCAACAGGTATGTCTTGACGTTGGCGCTTAAAACCTTTTGTGGAATCAGAAACTTTTTGATAGATCTGCCAGCCTAAAATGCTGATTCCAGATAAAATAATAATGGCAATAATTGATTTTTTCTTCATTCGGAAAACCTATCAACTTGTTTAAAAATAAAAAATATTTTGTGATACAGCATTTGCATTCGATTATACAGCAGACAAAGTATCAATGTATTGAAGGGAAAACAAGATTTAAAAAACTTGACATATGTAATTGTTCTATATACGGTTTTTGTCAAACAAAAATTGCTCAACGATTAATGTTCGTCAATAAAATGTATGTGATGTATTAATAAACTCCCGAAAATTTTTCCGGAGGCAATTCAAATTAATTTTAATCTGAACAGGAGGGTTACCATGAAAAAAAGATTTTGGATCGGGGTTTTAGTCACAGGGTTGATATTTACCTTTACCGGAACCGGCATGGCTGGAAAAAGCGTACTTGAGGAAATTCTTGAAGCAAACACCATCAAGGTGTCCACAGATGCCAACTATGCGCCCCAAAGCTTTCTCAATGATAAAGGAGAGCTGGAAGGATTTGATATCAGTGTGGCAAAGGAAGTTGGCAAAAGACTGGGTGTCAATGTAAAATTCATTACACCGGACTGGGATCTCATTACTGCGGGAAAATGGGGAAAACGATGGGATATCTCCATTGGATCCATGACTCCCACAGCTGAAAGGAAACACGCCCTTTTATTCACCATGCCTTACTATAGCTCCCCAGCCCAGTTTGCCGTCCACAAGGCTAACACTACCATCGCCACTCTGGCTGATCTCGCGGGTAAACGAATCGGAGTTGCCACGGAAACCACCAATGAAAGATACCTTCAGAAAGATCTGGTCATTGAAGATGTGAAAATTGTTTACCAGGACTGGAAGCCCGGCAAAATCAAAACCTATCCCACGGATGCAAACCATATTGAAGACTTGTCACTGGGTGACGGGGCGAGGCTGGATGCCATCTTTACATCCAGGCAGACGCTTGCTGAAGCCATCAGTTCAGGATGCGGCAACGGCTGCCCTTTAAAAATGCTGGGTGACCCTACCTATTATGAACCGCTTAGTTTTGCTCTGGATAAAAGTCGTGCCAACAGCCAGACCCTTGTGGACAAACTCAATGAAATTCTAAAATCCATGTATAATGACGGTACTCTGGTCAAGCTGTCGGAAAAATTCTATCACACTAATCTGATTCCCAAACTATAACAGAAAAATTAAGAAGCAGTCTTGGATTCTGTATCACCAAAAGACTGCTTCTTTTTATTTAAGGAGCAGTTGATGGAAAATACGACAACAGATCAGCAGACACCGTTGATCCTTTCCGGAATACCTCCGGAAGCCCAGGCAACCCTCCATGGAATTGAAGCGAAAAAAACAAGGTACCGCCGTAATCTGATCATTGCCTTTGCTGTATTGATTACGCTTATGGCAGGCGCCCTCATCATCATAGGACTTGATTTTAAGTTCATGGTCAAATGGGTGCCGTTTATTCTTGCCGGTATCGGATATACACTTTTAGTCTCTTTTCTGGCGATATCCCTGGCATGCGTTCTGGCAGTAGCAGGTGCCCTGGGCCGACTCTCCTTGAACCCCGTTCTGAACAGTATTGCCACATCCTATGTTTCCCTTGTAAGAGGCACCCCGTTGCTGGTTCAGGTGTACATGTGGTATATCGCCCTTCCCCAGATCGGTAAATCCCTTGAGGATCTGGGAATCACTGGTGTTCAGGCATTATTCACGCTACCGGCAATACCAGCTGGTATCCTGGCCCTAGGTGTCTGTTACGGTGCTTATATGACGGAAACCGTTCGTGCCGGTATCCAGTCCATAAAAATTGGCCAGGTAGAGGCGGCCAAAGCTTTGGGCATGACCAACAGCCAGGCCATGCGCAGGATCATATTTCCCCAGGCAGTCCGGGTGATCATTCCACCGGTCTCAAATGAGTTTATCGCCATGATCAAAGACTCTTCTCTGGTATCTCTCATGGGAGTATGGGAGTTGAGCTTTCGGGCTATAAAAATCGGCCGGCGGCATTTTCAATCCCTGGAGATGCTGATCATGGTGGCGATGATTTACTGGGTCATGTGCTTTCTTCTTCAATTAGTTCAGGAAAAAATTGAAGCATACATGGCACGGGGCGACAGGAGGGCATCGTGATGGAAAATTCAAATCCCATGGTAAAAATTACCAATGTTCACAAAGTATTCAACAGAAAGCATCACGTACTCTGCGGCATTGATCTTGAGGTGAATTCAGGGGAAACAATTGTTATTTTAGGTCCCTCCGGCTCTGGAAAAAGTACACTTCTGCGCTGTATAAATCTTCTGGAAGAACCCACGGCAGGAAGCATTGAAGTAGACGGGACCGTCATTCATGCCGGGGAAAACAGCAATCAACGGGACAGCCAGATTCTTGATATTCGGAAAAAGACAGGAATGTGTTTTCAATCCTTTAATCTGTTTCCCCATATGACGGTACTTGAAAATATTATTGAAGGGCCCGTAACGGTTCTGAAACAACAACAAAATCAGGCCATTCCCTATGCAGAGGAGCTTCTCGACTGGGTGGGATTAACAGAAAAACGCGATGAACACCCCTCCCGCCTGTCCGGCGGGCAGCAACAGCGGGTGGCCATTGCCAGGAGTCTTGCCATGAAGCCCAAAATCATGCTTTTTGATGAGCCCACTTCAGCCCTGGATCCGGAATTGATCGGGGAGGTGGTAGAAGTCATGGAACGACTGGCAAAGGAAGGCATGACCATCATTGCCGTGACCCATGAAATGCATTTTGCCCGTGATGTGGCCGACCGGGTTCTGATTATGGAAGATGGAAGCTGGCTTGAAGAAGGGACTCCGGAACAAATCTTCAGCCGCCCCAAACATCAGCGAACACGGCAATTTTTAACTCATATTTTACAATAGATGTGGAAAAAATAAAATCCATGACAAAGGTAACCCCCAAACTACAGGTTTTGACAGCAGAACAGAAAAAAAAAGTACATTGTGATGCTGTATACATTCTCGAAAACACCGGCGTCCTTGTTGAAGAAAATGGAGCCAGAAGCCTGTTTGAAAAGGCAATCGGTAAATCCCAAAATGTTCACCGTGTGCGGATACCCGGTGAACTTATCCAATGGGCAATTGATGTTTCTCCTTCCACAATCAATATCTGCAATCGGCTTGGAGATCCCTGTTTCGAGCTGACAGGAGACGGAACCCGTGCACCCGTATTCGGTATCGGCGTGACCAATCTCCATTATCAGGACCCCTTTGACAAAGAAATCAAACCGTTTCACAGGCAGCATATGTCTGCTGCCGCAGGGCTTGGGAATACCCTTGGCGGGTATGATTTTATTTCCACACCGGGTGTTATCCAGGACCTTGGACCGGAAAATGCTGAACTTTTCGGTGTTCTGGAAATGCTGGCCAATACAACAAAGCCACTGGTTCTACTGATTTCAAACTATGAATTATTCAACCCGGCTCTGGATCTCTGCCAGCATATTATCGGAGACATTTCTGAGGCCCCGTTTCTGATCCCCTATGTAAACCCCATTACTCCTTTGGTCTTAAATGCTGAAACCACCCTGAAAATGGATGCTGCCATTAAACGGGGACTGCCCCTTATTTTTTCCAACTATGGCATGTCCGGCGCCACCTGTCCCATCACACCGGCCGGAACCCTGGCCCTGCTTACGGCTGAACTGCTGGCCGGACTGGTATTCAGCCAGCTTGTAAAAAAAGGGGCTCCTGTTATCTTAGGAAGTCTTCCTGCTGCCTTTGACATGAAAAATGCCGGCAGTTTTTATTCTCCGCAGACACTGTTGCTAAACCTGGCATGTGCTGAAATGATGGTCTCCTACAACATCCCCCATTGCGGTACATCCGGATCCGGAAACGGCTGGGGAGCCGATCTTCTGGCCGGGACAACTTTGTGCATGAATCATTTTTCTTCCTGTCTCGGCTCTGCCGGAATGGTTCCTTTTGTGGGCGGTAATTTTGATTCTCTTGTTTTCTCTCCAGAACTTGTGGTCTATGCAGATGATGTGATCTGTCAATCCAGAAAATTTGCATCCGGCTTTTCACTGGAAGATGAAAAAATCGGATTTTCTGATATTGAAAACATAGGACCGGGCGGCAATTTTCTTATGTCTGACCTTACGACAAAGCTGTTCCGAGATTCCCAGTTTTCAAGCAAAATATGGCCGTTTTTAACCCTTGATAAATGGCGAGGACAGAATCAACCAACTGCTGAAAAAATTTTAAGAGACCGGACATGCGAGCTCTTGAACAACCCGGCAACCCCCGAAGACAAAGATGAAATCATATCAAAGGGAGAAGCTTTTTTAGCATCATAAAAAAAACTGCACACAGATTCGAGTCTGTGTGCAGTTTGTATCCAGATAGTGCCTGGAGTTAACGATTGCCAGGACCTATTTTTTCCGTTCTACAATCAGGGCCATACCCTGACCACCGCCGATGCAGAGCGTGGCCAGTCCGTATCTTAAATCCCTTGCTTTCATTTCATACAAGAGTTTTGTTAAAATGGCACCACCTGATGCAGACACAGGGTGTCCCAGTGCAATGGCACCACCGTTTACATTCACTTTATCAATATCCATATTTAACTCACGCATACATGCCAGGGCCTGGGATGCAAACGCTTCATTCAGCTCAATCAGGTCAATATCATCCATGGTCAGCCCTGCTTTTTCAAGAGCCATCCTTGTGGCCGGAATCGGGCCGATTCCCATTAATGCGGGATCAACCCCGGCAGATGCATAGGAGACAATAGATGCCATGGGATCGATACCCAGCTCATCTGCTTTGTCTTTTGACATGACAACCAGTGCTGATGCACCGTCATTCATACCGGATGAACTTCCCGCTGTAACAGATCCACCCTTTCTGAAAGGTGGTTTCAATTTCTGAAGGCCTTCTATAGTCGTACCAAACCTTGGATGCTCGTCTGTATCAAATATTTTGGGTTCCCCTTTTCTCTGGGGAATTTCAACCGGAACGATCTGTTCTTTAAATTTTCCTTCCTTTATGGCTTTTTCAGCCAGCTGCTGGCTTCTAAGCCCGAATGCATCCTGGTCTTCCCTGGACACATTGTATTTTTCAGCAACATTTTCAGCCGTCTCTCCCATGGTGTTTCCGCTTAAGGGATCAAAAAGAATCAATTGATCCATAAGCTGTCCATGTCCCAGACGATATCCCCATCTGGCTTTTTTCAGCATGAATGTGGCATTGCTCATACTCTCCATACCACCGGCTACAATAATATCTGCATCACCGGATTTAATCACCTGGGCTGCAAGCGTAACAGTTTTAATACTTCCGGCACAGGCCTTGCTGATGGTGAACTGGGGTTTTTCCTGAGGAATGCCCGCCTTAACCGCCACAACACGGGCTGAGTTAATGGGAAGATCCCCGGTCCTGTAGCCCGAGGCATAGATAACCTCATCAATCTGATCACCGGTCAACCCTGCTCTCTTAATAACTTCTTTTATGGGGATGGGACCAAAATCAATATCACTCAACGGTGCAAGAGATCCACCAAATCTACCGATTGCCGTTCTACAGGCAGCAGCTATGACAACTTCTTTCATTTTTCCTCCTGAAAATACATAATTATTATATTCTAACCTCAATATAGCTTTAATATAGCTGTATTATAAATAGTTGAACGTGTCAACTAAAAACATTTATCCACGCACCACCCAACCCCTTAAAAAAGTACCCGGGATAGGCATGGGGCTCAGAAATTTATCTTTTTCTTATATCTTTTAAGTATAATGCCTTTGAAGGCCCATTGCCGACTTCTCTTTCCTCGATCTGAAATAATTTTGTTGCGACTATGAGTCCCCCTAATTTTTTGTACCCATAATTTCGTGGATCAAACTCTGATGCCTGCTTAGCAATATTACTACCAACAGATGCCAAGTGTGCCCAACCACTATCGTCAGAAGAATT
Organism: Desulfobacula sp.; assembly: GCF_030611305.1. Taxonomy (GTDB): domain Bacteria; phylum Desulfobacterota; class Desulfobacteria; order Desulfobacterales; family Desulfobacteraceae; genus Desulfobacula. The sequence goes on from NZ_JAUWQB010000057.1 coordinate 9,972, forward strand.
TTCAACAGCGTTTCTCAACAAATTAACCAGCTTCGTATCCTGCTTTAATTCAGGAGTTGTTTTGCGATTAATTTTAACTGCATCGTCATCTTTTGACCGGAGGACTTCGGTGAATATGAATTTATCGCATGCTGAGACAAAAGGTCCGGGAGTTTTTTTCTCTCCAAAGCCACAAACAAAAAGGCCGGCTTCTCTTATCCTTGCGGCGAGTTTTGTAAAATCACTATCACTGGATACAATGCAAAATCCATCAAATTTATCCGTATAAAGTAGATCCATTGCATCAATTATCATGGCGCTGTCAGTGGCATTTTTCCCTTTAGTATATCCAAATTGCTGAATGGGCTGAATGGAATATTGTAACAAAACTTCTTTCCATCCTTTCAGGTCCGGCGCTGTCCAATCGCCGTAAATCCGCTTTACATTAGCCGTTCCATATTTTGCGATTTCCGCCAATAGCCCCTCAACAATAGCCGGTTGTGCATTATCAGCATCTATTAATACTGCTAATTTTTCAGTTTTTATATCTGACATTTTTTTCCTTTCGAGCTTCTAATGTGAATATCTGCGGTTTGTCCACAGAATATTTCATTTATCATTCTTCCGAAATTCTTATCTTTCATTTCCCCTCAAAGAAAGCCCACCTTTCCCAGTCAAAATCATAACCGGCACTCCGCCCTCCTCCAGATTTTTTGATTAAAATACCTTTTTTTATAAGATCTTAACTTTAACATAAAAAGCATCGGGAGATTTCGATATTATCGATGGATTCAAGTATTTGAAAAATCTGTAAACGTTACTGAAAATTGGGGGAACTCCGCCTCTAAACCCGCTTTAATCTCGGTTTCAAAATCACCCAGCAAGACCATGTTCAACGCTGCACAACAGGCCTTGCTGTGGCCCAGACAATTGAAAAACACGATGAGTTTCCGACGTTTTTCCACATAGCGGATTTTTTCCACTAACCCCAATTGTGACATTGCCATACCGGTCTGGGGATCTTGAATACGATCCAGAACTCTGTCAATTTTTTCCTGAATTTTATCTTCCATTTCATCCTCCCTGTTGCAACATGGCTCAATACCCTCCATTTCAGTTTAAAAAATATAAAAAACTGCCTGAAAAAACAAGGAAGAAAAATGAGCTTGTTTTTTAAATTATTTCTCCCGGTTTTCCAAAATTTTTAAGACCTTTTCACACTGATTTTCCGCCCTTATTTTTATTTCTTCCGCCAGTTTAATGGTCGTATTTTTAAAATTTTCATCTGTAATGTCTGCCATGTTAATCATGACATTTTTATACGCTCCCCATATTCCGGTTTCCATGGCTTTTGCGCCCACTTCAACATCGGATTTTGATGCGATGTTGCCGTATTTTGCAATCTCTATCATGGCATCCCAGGCAGCATCGGCAAGCTTCATTGTGGTTAAGGGAATATCAATGGCTTTTTTCAACCCCTGCTGCAGTTTTTCAACCTTCAGTTCTTTTTCTTCTTTGGTATTTCCAGGAAGGCGCAGGGCCGCCACATAGTCATTAAACGCATCGGTATCCGCATCAATCATGGGGATCAGGGCGTTAGCTGCATGGTTAAGCGGCGGAACAATCCTGCGCATTTTTGCATCAAGATCTTCAAATTTACGAACACCCAATGTCAGTTTTGCCACCATGGAGCCAAGCCCGGCACCCATAGCGGCAATGGCGGCAGAAGCAGATCCGCCACCCGGGGCTGAGCTTCTCGAAGCCACTTCTTCAATAAATTCCCTGACAGTCAGGCCTGCCAGAGGCTCGGCCTTTTCTTCGGCAATAATATACTCTATAATTTTCTCTTTTGGATTAAACGGAGCTACTGAATTCAGACCCAGCCGTTCTATGGCAAGTCTGACTTTCTGATCTTCATCCAGGACAAAAAGATTTTCTTTGTTAATATAATAATCAGCCGCCATGAGTATGGCTTCCAGAGGTATCACCCCCACAATCTCAGATCCGGTCACAGCGACATTCAGCTTTTTTGCCTCTTTTTGGACTTCTTCAAACAGCATATGGGGAGGGGTGACTTGATAGTTGTTCAAATTGACCGTGACCTGGGCAAGGTTATATTCATCCACATACCATCCCATGCCTTTGACTTCCGCAAGGCTTCCGGGTTCATCCGGGCTGCGGCCGGCCTCCCGAAGATTTAAGGCAATTCTATGGGCCTGGTTGGGTGTGGATAAGAGGTTGACATTATAGGCAATCAAAAAAAATCTGGCCCCGGTTACAGTTGCCCCCCACCCGGGGATAAATTCGGCAGGTCCGAAATCCGGCTTCCACTCCTTTGTAATGATCCTGTCTTTTATGCCTTCGTACTGCCCTTCCCTGATCTGGGGCAGGTTTTTGCGATATTTACGGGTGGCCGATTCTTCATAAAGATAAATCGGGATGCCCAGCTCATTGGCAGCTCTCCTGCCAAATTCTTTGGAAATTTTGACACACTCTTCCATGGTGACATTGGCAACGGGAATAAAGGGACAGACATCCATGGCTCCCATGCGGTGATGTTCCCCCTGATGGGTTCTCATGTCAATTTTTTGTCTTGCCACTCCGGCGGAATTTAATGCGCCCTCTATAACCGCCTCAGGGGAGCCCACAAAGGTATAGACAGTTCTATTGGTGGATTTTCCCGGATCGACATCCAGAAGGCGGCAGCCTTTGGTCTGTCGAATGGCATCGGCTATGGCTTCTATGGTTTTTGTGTTCCGGCCTTCACTGAAATTCGGTACACACTCGACTATACTTTTCATACTGGTTTATTTCCTTTATGATGAATGACAATTTGTTATTTATCTCCTATTTTACCATAAAGCAGACAACTTATATATACAGGTATAGCTTTTTTAAATCATATTTTGCAGCGAAGGAAATCTGGATTCATCAGTGTGAGGGTAAAACTTGGCCCCGGAAAACATGTTCATGAATTCCTGGTTGACGTTGAGTTCAATATAGGTAATGGATTGCCGAATCTTCATGATCCTTTCAAAGGCATCCGGGTTTTTCAGCAGCACTTTTGCCCCGCCAAGAGAACTGTTTCCCAGGACTTCAAATGTTTCAAGATGAAGATCAGGAAGCATTCCAATGGATATGGCAGACACGGGATTGATAAATGATCCAAAGGTTCCTGCCACATAAAACTTATGCAGATCTTCAAATTCAAGCCCTGCTGTATTTTTTACAATCACTTCCAGAATGGTATACATGGCGGCCTTTGAGCTGGTCAAAGAATTCAGGTCCACCTGGCTTAGACAGATGGGTTCTCCTGTACCGGAATGATTTTCATCCACAAGAATAAAATGATTGATCCCGTCTTTTTCGAGCAGACGCTCCCCACAGGCCGGTTTGAAAAATTTCCCCCTGATATCGATCCGTTTTGATAAAAAAAGACTTGCGGCCAGATCAATCATCCCTGATCCACATATACCGACAGGCTTTTTCCCATCTATGGTATGAATCATAAGATCCCGGGTATAAGGATCAATCCATACCTGATCAATCACGCCCGGTTTTGCTGTCATGCCCATTTTACTGACCCCACCTTCCAGAGCGGGTCCTGCAGCACCGGCACAGGCAATAAGCCAGTCTTTGTTTCCCACGACAATCTCCGCATTGGTGCCCACATCCACCATGATGCAGGGGTCTTCTTTTTGATCAAGGTCTGAAAAAAGAATGCCGGAAATCAGATCGCCGCCAAAATAAGACCCGATATTGGGGAAGAGAAATCCCACGCCGTTTTCATTGATATCAAGGCCCAAGCTTCCAGCAGGCTGTGTATCCGGAATATTTACACAGGGGATATAAGGTTCCTTGATAATCTCAAAGGATTCTATCCCTAAAAACAGATGGGTCATGGTAGTATTGCCGGCGCCGGTAACAAGATAGATATTCTCTTTTTGATATCCGTACTCTTTACACAAGGCTGACATGTTCAAGTTTACAGCGTCAATAACAAGGTGGTTCAGCTCATCCAGCCCGGTATTCTGACTGGAATAATGGATCCTTGCCAGGACATCAGGTCCGATAACAGCCTGTGGGTTATCAAACCCAGCCTCGCCTATTTCCTGTCCGGATTCAAGATCAATAAGCGACATCGTAATTCTTGTGGTGCCGATATCAACAGCTGTTCCAAGAACAGGTTTGTTTGATATTGGATTGAGCAGATCCACCAGTATCCAGGAATGCCGATCTTTAAACAGGACTGCCCTTGCCTTAAACCCCCATGATCTTAAATTTGAGGGCAGGTTTTTGAGCACTTGCAAAGGAATTCTGATTTTATCCGTACACAGCTCATCTAAAAGGCATTTTTCCAGCCTCTGGGCATCTGCCGTATTATCGGTCAAACTCGGGGTTTCAACTAAAATGGTGCGAACAAAGCCTTTTTGGGGCATCATTTATGCAGCCTTTCCAGACGCTCTTTAACTTTCGGAAAATAGTTGAGTTCCGTATGGGGCAAAAATAATGCGCCCATATAATGATCCATATATGAAGAAGTTGAAGCCAGTTCAAAATTGGTCATCATATTGACGACATTTGCCACATCCCGGCGAAGGGCATTGGTTAAAGAATTAATCTTGCAGCCCAAAAGAGAGCCGTTGCCCAGATAAGTGACTTTTTCGGGTTCGATTTCAGGAAGCAGGCCAATGGTGATGGCACTTTCCAGATCAACATAACTGCCAAACCCACCGGCAAGGATGATCTTTTCAATATCATTGACCTTCAACCCGATCTCTTTAAGCAGGGTCAATACCGCACCGTACATGGCACCTTTGGCCCGGATCAGGTTGTCCAGATCTGGTTCAGTAATGGTAATATCCCTGTCTATCTGGGTATTTTCCCTATATACAATAACATATTCCCAGATATCGTCTGTCTGCCGGATTCTTGGTGTATCAAGGGACTGGTTAAACTTCCCCCTGGAATCAATGATACCTGTTTCCAGAAGCTTGGCAGCTAAGGTAATCATACCGGAACCGCAAATTCCTTTCGCCTTTTTATTCCCAACGGTGAGGATCATGGGCTCATAGGTCGCAGGATTTATGGAAAAATCCTCAATAGCCCCTTTGGTTGCCCTCATGCCGAACTTTACTCCTCCTCCCTCAAAGGCAGGGCCGGCAGAAGCTGCCGTACAGACCATCCAGTCTTTATGGCCAATGGCAATTTCCGCATTGGTCCCGATATCCATGTACAGTGTCAGCTCACTGGTCCTGTACATGCCCGAGGCCATAATGCCTGCAATAATATCGCCGCCGACATAACTTGAAACCCCCGGATAAATCAGTGCAATGGTATGGTCTGCCAGATCTATATCGATCTGGGAAGCATGAAATGGCGGATACATGATAGATGCCGGAACATAGGGATCACGGCGGATATAGGTTGGATTTATTTTTAGCATCAGCTGGGTCATGGTGGAATTACCGGCAAGGGTAATGGTGGTCACCTCACGTCTTCCAATATTTGCTTTTTTAATAATCTTTTCTATAATTTTATTAATGGTTTCAACCACTTTTTGATGAAGAATTTCAAGCCCATCATCCTTTTCTGCAAAGACAATCCTTGAGATGACATCTTCGCCATAACTGATCTGGCTGTTGAATTCTCCGTGCTCGGAAAGAACCCCACCTGTCTGCAGATCAAGAACTTGTCCATAGACTGTGGTCGTTCCAATATCCACTGCAATGGCAAAATTTCTGTTACTGGTGTCAAAGGGCTCAATATTGACGATTTCATTTTGACCATCTTCTCTTACAGGTCTCACAATGGTTACCGTGATCTTGAAGTCACCTTCTCTGAGAATATCGGATACTTTTCTAATCAAATCCAGACCCATGGTCAGGCGGTGCTCATCATGCTTAAGGCGCAAATGATTGATAATTCTTGCCACATCTGCCTGATTATCTTCGGTAGTTGCCGAATCCAGTTCAAGATAAATCTTTTCCACAGGCGGGATAAATAACCCGTCCTGCCGGAGTTCGTCAATATTTGAGTACATGAGTTTTGCCGTATGTCGGCTGCCTGCGTGTACATTTAAACGACTGGTATCAATCTCGGACTCAACCGGAATTCTTACCACAAGATCACACGTCACTTCGGACAGGCACGCCATCCGATACCCCTTTTCCTGGTCTTCCCGGGAAAGATGTTCGGACACACCGCCGTCAACGTTTCCTTCTTCGATCAACACCCTGCATTTCCCACAGACACCGCCACCACCGCAGGATGCATTGATGTGAATACCTGCTTCCATGGCCGCCCTGATCAAATTTTCATTATCATCAACCTCAATACTTACGTTATGAGGCAGAAATTTCACTGAATATGTCATGCTTACATCCTTTTTTGAATGCGTTTAACCAAACCTTGAAACCGCAAAGGAGTATAAACATTCTCTCACCAGTTTGGCAAGTTAAGAGGCCCTTTATTTTTTTAAATAATTGTACAAGCCTTACGAATTAGCATTGAAATTTTCAAATCTTATGGAAGTATTAGGCGTTTATTACTGTCAACGATGCCACACGACCCACTTCTGCGGTCATATCAATAATTCCTTCAGAATCATAGGAAAAGACGATTTATTACAAAAATGTATTTAATCAGAAATAAGCCATAATTCAAAATTACAAAAAAGTAATAAAAGTGAGTTTTGTATTGAATATCATTTATGTCTGTTTTTTTGAAAAAAAATTTTAACTTAAATTTCAGATAGTTATGCCGCTTTTAAAAGTAAAAAAAAAGATGTTGGCACATACCTTGTATTATTCACAATCAGATTGTAACTCACCCCGCGTTTGTGAATGGGAAATTTTTTAGAGTGAATCATTAAAGGAGAAAAAGGAATGAAGAAGATCGAAGCAATTATTAAGCCGTTCAAGCTTGATGCCCTCAAGGAAGCGATGTCCGAGGTCGGTGTCCAGGGTATGACCGTTACTGAGGTAAAAGGTTTTGGGCGTCAGAAAGGGCATAAGGAAGTCTATCGTGGTGCCGAGTATGTGGTTGACTTTATCCCAAAGGTCAAGATTGAGATCGTTGTCGACAGAGACATGGTGGACAAGGTTGTTGAGGCCATCATGAAGAGTGTCAAGACTGGCAAAATTGGAGATGGCAAAATCTTTGTTCTGCCGGTTGACTCAGTCTGTCGAATTCGGACAGGCGAAACCGGTAAGGAGGCCATTTAGGAAAGGATATGAATATAATCAAATCGAACAATAAGGAGTTTTCAATGAATAAGTCAATCGCAAACAAAGTTGTTCTGCCTCTTTTAACGGCCATGATTGCTTTGCCCGGAGTAGCTTTGGCCGGTGATGGCGCAGCCGAGGTAACAGGGGCGGCCGCTACTTATGTTGCCAATAATACCTGGATGCTGGTTGCTACTTTTCTGGTCTTCATCATGCATCTTGGTTTTGCCACCCTGGAGGCTGGTTTGACTCGGGCCAAAAATACGGTCAATATTCTCTTTAAAAACACGGCAATTATTGCCATTGGTCTGTTGACCTATGCCGCCATCGGTTTCAACCTGATGTATCCTGGTGATTTTTCCATAGCAGGATTTTTCGGCTTCTCCGGCTTTGGTATCGGTGTAAGCCCTGAAAACATGATGGTGTCCGGTGCCGATGGCGTGGGCATCTATACCTATTGGACCGACTTCATCTTTCAGGCGATGTTCGCTGCCACCGCAGCAACCATAGTTTCCGGTGCCGTGGCCGAACGCATCAAACTGCACAGTTTTTTAATCTTCTCCACAATCTATGTCGCCCTGGTATACCCCTGGGTCGGCAGCTGGAAATGGGGCGGCGGCTGGTTGGATGCCAAGGGTTTCTATGACTTTGCCGGTTCCACCCTGGTCCACTCAGTAGGTGGCTGGGCAGCCCTGGCAGGCGTATTGCTTCTCGGACCTCGTCTTGGTAAGTATGTCGGTAATAACATCAAACCCATCATGGGTCACAACATGCCCTTGGCAGCAATTGGTGTCTTTATGCTCTGGCTCGGTTGGTTCGGCTTCAACGGCGGTTCTGTACTCTCTGCCGATCCTGCCGCCGTATCCTTTGTTTTTGTGACGACCTCTTTGGCTGCTGCTGCAGGTATTATCGGCGCAATGGCCCTCTCCTGGACCCTACAGAAGAAGCCTGATCTTACCATGGCCCTCAACGGCGCCCTGGCCGGTCTGGTTGGTATTACCGCCGGTGCCGATGTGGTAAGTGTAATGGGTTCGGTCATCATCGGTTTTCTTGCCGGCCTGCTGGTAGTAATTTCTGTCATGAGTATTGACCGCATGAAAATTGACGATCCTGTGGGTGCGATCTCTGTGCATCTTGTCTGCGGTATCTGGGGGACCCTGGCTGTTGGTATATTCAGCGCTGATCATTCGGTCGCGACCCAGCTTCTCGGTGTTCTCGCCTATGGCGTAACCTGCTTTGCTGCAGCGTTTGTTATTTTCTTTATCCTCAAAGTGACCATAGGTATCCGGGTTGATGAAGAAGAGGAGATGGGTGGTCTCGATGTTGGCGAGCATGGCATGGCGGCATATGCCGATTTTGAAGTGCACAATGTCTAAGAGCTAAAAAATCTGATAGAAAAGCGGATTCAGCTTTGATAAAAAGACGGAAAAAATAAAAAGGGGCCTTACTCAAAATTTCAGGCCCCTTTTCAAAAAATCTCTTTAAATAATCTTAAAGGTCATTAATTGCTTCGGTAAGTTCAGGCATAAAATTAAGGATATCTTCAACACGAATTAGCATTGAAATTTTCAAATCTTATGGAAGTATTAGGCGCTTATTACCGTCAACGATGCCACAAAACCCACTCCTGCCAAAAAAATCACCAAGCTTATTTATTTACCCGGTTTTGAATTAATTTCAATATGAGATTGATTTTAAGTTGACTTTTAAGGCAGTTCTAAATATTAAGAGACTTGTTCAGGTGCTTAAAGTGCTTAAAAGGGAACGCCTGTGAAATTCAGGGACGGGCCCGCCGCTGTAGTTGGGGACGAAAGCTTTACACCGCCACTGTCTATTGTAAAACAGATGGGAAGGCAAAGCAATTAGAATGATCCAAAGTCAGAAGACCTGCCTGACAAATTGATGCATTCCCCGCGGAAAAGGGAATTAGATCTTGAGGAAAAAAGGGAAAACCCCGGATCGATGAACTCGGTTCGGGGTTTATTATTTTTCGGGCCGGCAAATTTTAAATTATGGGGACAGGAAGAAAGATGAAAAAAAATTATTTAACGATGGTGCTGGCCGTATTTTTTTTATTTCAGACAATGGCTTTTGCTGATGAGGATGTAAAAAACCAGAAAGCAGTGGCAACCATGAACGAGATTATTGTAACTGCCACAAAAACCAAAGAGCTGCGCAAAGATGTGCCTAATTCTGTAATTTTAATCGATGATCTGGATATCAAAGGATCTCCGGCAACCAGTTTTGGTGATTTATTGGGAGGTGAGCCAGGTATTGATTGGAGGACCCGTGGTGATTATGGCGGCGCGGAGCAGGAAATCCATATCCGCGGTATGAGCGCTGATGGCACCCAGATTGTAGTCAATGGTGTGACTATGAATTCCCCTTCATTGGGGATAGCTGATGCAGGCAAAATACCTATGAACAATATTGAACGTATAGAAATAGTTAAAGGCTCAGGATCTGTTTTATACGGTTCAGGGGCAATGAGTGGCATCGTGAATATCATTACCAAGAGCCCAAAACGTGACCAGACTGATTTAAAAATAAATACGGGTTATGGGTCTGAAAATACTTATCAGATGTCAGCAGAGCAAGGAATGTTTATTCTCGGAGACCTTGGCTATTACATCACTGCCAATAGTTCAGGCACAGATGGTTTTAGGGATAACGCTGATTACAAACAAATTGATGTATCGCTGAAACTTGTACTGGATAAAGGGGAAAACCTGAATATCAGCCTTTATGGTGATTATATTGATCGAGAAGGTGGGCGACCGGGAGTCGAACCTCCCACTGGAACTCCTTTGTTCACTGTAGGCGGGATACCCGTATATAATTCTGAATCTTCAAGTCTGCTCAACGAAATAAAAGAGAAAGATAAACATCTGGTTCTTAAGATAAAAAGCAAGCCTTTGGATTGGATTGGCTTAAATTTTCAAACCGACTATACAGACATGGAGAGCAATAACTATAACAGGTATTATAGTGCATTCACAACAGGGAACCTGCCCGGAAGCTCAACTTCCGTTGTTAATAAAATTTTGGGCGCAGAAGGTAATGTTGAGATAAATCCATTTAAAGGCGGGACTTTGCTGACAGGAATCCAGCATAAAAAATATGACTGGGAAAATACCAGTACGACTCTGGATGGTTTCGGTAATGAATCTTCACGACTAATGGGTAAAAATGATCTTCATACAACAGGGATTTTTGGTGAAGCCCAGTATCGAGCCAATAAATATATTAAAGGTATAATAGGTGTTCGCCATGAGAATCATTCAACCTTTGGAACAAAAGTTCTTCCAAGATATGGATTAATTATCACCCCTGTTGAGACCACAACTCTTAAATTTAATACAGGCAAGCACTTTAAAGCTCCCACACCCAATGATTTATTCTGGCCACTAGAAGATTGGGGATGGGGCATGGGCGCCGAGGGCAATCCAAATCTGAAGCCTGAAACCGGGTGGCACAGTGATGTCGGTATTGAACAGACATTTGCAGACAAAAAATTTTTTATCTTTTTGACTTATTTTAAATGGGATATTAAAGATAAAATTTCATGGGTGCCTGATAGTAATTTTTTCTACAGGCCGGATAATCTTTCTGAATATGAAGCAAGCGGCTGGGAGGTTGGAACCAAAATTGGACCTTTTAATAATATGACACTTTCATTGGACTACACCTATACAGATGCAACAGAACAAAAGCAAGGCGGTGTTCAACGAAAAGCACGCTACACAGCAAATGATTTTTTTAAAGCCAGTCTCACATATTGGTTTGATTTTGGTCTGGATTTGACCACTATTATTCGTTACACTGGCGAACGGCCTGCTGTTTATGCTCTGGATACGGACACGGCCCCTCAGGCTGTACTTTCCAGCTACTGGATGGTTGACCTGAAAGCAAATCAGCAAATTGGTGAAAGCTGGGTATTGTCATGTCGGATTAACAATCTGTTTGACAAAGATTATACTACATACTCAGAAAATTTTTATGATCAATTTGGAACACAAACCCTGTCAAAATATCCTGGGGCAGGACGGTCGGTCTTTTTATCTTTAAATTATCAATTTTAAAATAAAATTTTTATTCAGTAGGTTCATAAAGAACTTACTGAATAAAAATTAAAAGAAAATTACAAATGAAAAAACTATTTAGCATTAGCACATGTATTTTAATACTTACCGGATTACTCGTATTTTGCACCACATCACTTGCTGCATATCCTGTAAGTGTTCTGGATTCAAAAGGGAATTATTTAAAATTTTTCAAAACACCACAAAAGGTTGTGTCCCTTGTACCATCAGCCACCCAGATTCTTTTTGAGATAGGTGTAAAAGATTTTATTAAGGCCATTACCTACCACGACATAACCCTTGCCGGTGCAGGCGGCAAACAAATCATAGGAGGCTTTTTGGAGCCCGACCTTGATAGGATTGAAGCTGCCAAGCCGGATATGATTATCCTTTCCTCGATCCACAAAGATATCATCAAAAAATTTAATAAAACAGATAGCAAACTATTTATTTTTCAAACTGACTCCATTGAGAATTCTTATAAAAGCATGGCTGCGTTAGGTAAAATCTTTGATCGCGAAAAACAAGCTCTCCAAATCATTGAAAAAAACAAATCTGAAACAAACCTTATAAAACAAAAATTAGCCAGAATCGATAACTTAAAAAAGAAACACGTCATACGACTCATGGGAAAAGATACCATCATGACTCCGGGCAGCGATTCTTTTCAAAATGAGATCATACGTGCTGCAGGAGGCATCCCGCCTGATTTTGGCAAAAAAGGAAGTATCATATCTGTTACAAAAGAAGAGTGGATGAAGTTTAATCCCCAGATTATTTATGGATGCGGCCCTGACAAAGAAGCGGCAAAGAATTTTTTCTCAAAACCTGGCTGGAAAGAGGTGGATGCAATAAAGAATAATCAGATTTATTATTTCCCCTGTGACCTGACATGCCGGGCATCCACCCATACAGGATATTTTGTGTCCTGGCTTTCCTCTGTCATATATACCAAGGAATTTTCAAACCCTGAAAATTATATACTTCCACCCGGTATCATTCAGTCAAAACCCGTTGAAATAAATCTTGAATATATCAAATCAGCTTCAATTGCCTACAGCAATATTCATGATTTTAAGAACAAAACCCTGATCATTGATTTTAAATCTCCCCAACCAATAGTTTCAACCCTTGAAGGTGAGCGGGACAATATAACAAGTATTGGAAATCATTATATTCCTCCACCCACCTGGTCTTTGGTCCATGAACGGGGTATTGAGCACACCCGATCATCTATTTTAAACGCCATACGAAGACCAGAACAAACCACTTCATTTTTAATTACCGGCGCTGATATGGATAATCTTTCCATTCAGACTCAAGCCTATAAAGACATGAAGGCTTACGCCCTTGTAACAGCAGGAGTAATGGGCAATGCAGTAAGAATGTCAAAGGACGTCGGTGCCTTTTATGAGCCCGGCACAATAAATATCATAGTTTTAACTAACATGAAGCTTTCCAAAAGAGCCATGACCCGGGCCATCATATCGGCGACAGAAAGCAAAACAGCAGCACTGGAGGATATGGATATCAGGTCCAGCTATACTCCTCTGATAAATAAAGCCACCGGCACCGGCACTGATAATATCCTTGTAGTACAGGGCTCTGGCCTGAAAATAGAAAATACCGGAGGGCACACAAAAATGGGGGAGCTCATTGCAAAAGCAGTTTATGCAGGCGTTACAGAGGCTGTTCTAAAACAAAATGGTATTATTGCAAAAAGAAATATTTTTCAACGTCTGAAAGAAAGAAATATTGATCCCTACCAGCTTGTATCCGTTTCAACCTGTGAATGTCAGGGTAACCGAAGTGATTTAGCAGCCATGGCGGAGCGGCTTCTTCTTGAGCCTGAGTATGCCGCATTTATTGAAGCCTCTCTTGCTATCAGTGATGAATATGAAAAAGGATTGATCAAAAACCTGGATTCTTTTTACATGTGGTGCAAAAAAATTGCAGATACCATAGCAGGGTATGAAGTTGAAGAAGTCAAAGACATGATTTCAGATGATACGATCCCCGTAACCCTGAAAACTGCTCTTGATGCAATCCTGACAGGTGCAAAGGCACGCCTGGATCGGC
>NZ_JAUWQB010000069.1 GCF_030611305.1 Desulfobacula sp.
TTTCTCCTGTAATATCAATAACTTGCGTGAGATTTGGGCAATAGTTTACGAAAAAAATATTTACCTTTTAATGGAAAACCATACTGACGCATGAAAAAAATCCTCACCGAGAATTGCTGCACATAAATCCTCACAAGATAAAAGAAGAATTAGCTTCTCGCTTAAACACAAAATTTCAACAAAAAAATGCACCGGTTGCAACCGGTGCATTTGTGCCTTCTAGGCGGGCGACAACCTGTATATGTATGGCCCGGTATCGGGGTCAATGATCGAAGACCTGCTCTGCGCCGCTACTACGCGCAAAGGCCGCGTACTGCAGGGGCGGCACATCCAGCCGCTAATCGGCCGTTTCTGCAAGATTCATTGTCACATATACTTCGGAATCATCATATTTAAGCCGGGCATCAGGGAATCTTTTTAGAAACACATTTTACAGTCTGTTAAATTCCCGGACAGTTGTTGTAACATAGACCCAAAAGGAGTTTGAAAGACCGGAATCTGAAAATATTTTCTTTTCCAGAAAGGTATTTGTCAGGTAGACATAATATTTTAATCCTGATAAGGAGTTCATATGTCTGAATTTGCCAATGCCATGGAAGTGTTCAAGCTCTTAGATAAATCCAATTGCAGGAAATGTAATGAACAGACCTGCCTTGCATTTGCCTCAAAGGTCTTTCTGGGAGATAAGCGTCTCAGCCAATGTCCTGTTTTAAGCCGGGAAGTGCTTGATAAGTACCAGAGGAAACAAAAGAAAAAAGATACCAGGGAAACTTACAGAGAGATCCTGGTGGGAGAGTTTAAAAAAGAAATAGAGTCCTGTGATCTTGAATATGCTGCTCAGAGAGTAGGGGGAGTCTTCTCAAAAGGAAAAATGATGATCCGGGTTTTTGGTAAACAGTTTTCCATTGATTCATCCGGTAACATGTTTTCAGATATCCATATCAACCCCTGGATTGCCGGGCCTGTGCTAGGATATATCCTTCATTGCAAAGGGGTCCCCCTGACAGGAAAATGGGTGCCCTTAAGGGAGCTTGAAGGCGGCCGTGAAAAAAACGGGCTTTTTGTCCAGCGATCGGAAAAATCTTTCAAACAGATTGCAGACCGGTATCCCCGCCTGTTTGAAGATTTGATTTTTCTTTTTAACGGCGAGAAAGTAAAAAATCACTATGAATCCGATATAGCAATAGTCCTTTATCCGCTGCCCAAACTTCCCATTCTGATTTGCTACTGGAAACCGGAAGAAGGTATGGAATCAGATATCAATCTTTTCTTTGATTCATCTGCCGACATGAACGCCACTATAGATATAGTATATGGAATTGCTGCCGGTATTGTTGTCATGTTTGAAAAAATCTCACTAAAGCATGGCGTGGCCCGTTAACTGGTTTTCAGCCTTAGCAGTTGTTTCATTTTGTTGCAATTGTTTGATTTCGTTTGATTTTTTGCAAAAGAACTGGTATGACCTCTTACCAGAAGAGAGATATAAATATTGGAATGGGTGGAATCGTGATTAAAAAATTATTAAAACCTGCTGAATTTGCTGAAAAACAATTATTAGAAGCGATTTTAGGGTCGAAATACAACCCTGGTGAAGTGCTTCCGGCTGAAAGACTTCTTGCTACTGAGCTTGGGGTAACCAGGCCCACATTAAGAGAGACCCTTCAGCGGCTGTCAAAGGAGGGGTGGATCACCATACGGCACGGCAAGCCGACAAAGGTGAATGATTACCTGGGGAATGGCGGGCTTGGAATTTTAGGTTCCCTGGCAAGATACGGCAAGAATTTATCCTTTGACATGGTGTCCCATTTACTGGAAGTCAGAACCGTGATGTTTCCCGGTATCGCCCAGAGAGCTGTATCCAACAGTCCCGAAGAGATCTTAACCTATCTTAAAAAATCAAAAACCTTAAAAGACCGAGCCGATGCCTATGCCGGATATGATTGGGGGTTGCAGATGCTCATGGTTAAGGCAACAAACAATCCCGTCTTTAATATGATTTTAAATGATTTTGAACCGCTTTATGCAGTCCTGGGAGAGATCTATTTTCAAAAAAAAGATACTAGGTCTGTATCCCTCACATACTACAGGGACTTGATCAAGGCTTTGGACCAAACAAATATGGATGTAAGGCCCATTGTTGAAAAGACCATGATCCATTCCGAGAAGATATGGAGGCGTATAAGATGAAATTTTCTGATATAAATAAAGAATATGATATGATTGTAGTTGGCGGTGGGATCAACGGGGCTGGCATTTTTTTTGAGGCTGTAAAAAAAGGATATCATGTGCTTCTTCTGGAAGCAAAGGACTTTGCCTGGGGAACGTCAAGCAGGTCGTCAAAGATGGTTCATGGGGGATTAAGATATCTTAAACAGGGAAAGTTCCTCTTAACAAAAGCGGCTGTAAAGGAGCGGGAACGACTGTTAAAACAATACCCTGGACTGGTTAACCCTTTGCAATTCATCATGCCCGTGTTTGACGATTATGGTCCTTCCAGGTCATCCATGAAAATTGGTCTTTCCATCTATAGCTTCATGGCCGGGGAAAAGCAGCATAAAAGTTATACAAAAACAGAAGTTATGGAAAAAATTCCCGGAATCAGAAAGGAAAATCTGGTGTCGGCCGTTGGATTCAAGGATGCCCAGGTGGATGATGCACGGCTTGTGTTAAGGCTGATTTATGAGGGGTGTCTCTTAGGCGGGACAGCACTGAACTATACAAAAGTGACGGGGATTGAAAGGGATCGAAAAGGACATCTGGCTGCGGTTAACGTTATGGATGAAACATCCGGGGCATCATTTGAAATCAAAACAAAGGTGCTGATTAATGCCACAGGTGCATTTGCAGAAACCCTTCATCCATCCCCGATGAAAGGATTTCACATACGGCCGTTAAGGGGCAGCCATCTGATTTTTCCCAAAAGCATATTCCCCCTGGACCGGGTTATCAGTTTTATCCACCCACAAGATTTGCGACCTGTCTTTCTGTTTCCCTGGGAGGGATCGGTTCTGTTGGGCACGACAGATGTTGATCATGATCATGATATGGAAATGGAACCGTTTGTGACAATGAAAGAAGCACATTATTTAATGGATGGATTAAACTATATCCTGCCGAATCTTGACCTATCTTTGAATGACTGCATATCTTCTATTGCCGGGGTTAGACCGGTATTAAGCAAAAAAAAAATGGCTGCTTCGCGGGAATCACGGGAACATGTGGTATGGAAGGAGAAGGGACTCATAACAGTGACAGGCGGAAAACTCACTACATTTAGAATGCTTGCCAATGATGCGTTAAAAGCGGCGAAATCGCATCTGCCAAAACAGACGGTCCCAAATTCCGGGCAAAAGATAAAAGATCAACCTTGTGATGAAACATGCAAGAATGTATCAAAAAATGTCCGGGAAAGGCTTTCAGGTCGGTATGGATCTTTTGGCTATCAAATGATCAGGCAGTATGACGAACAACTGTTCAGCCCAATTGAAAACACAAAAAGCCTTTGGGCGGAAATCCGCTATGCGGCTGAACACGAAAATATTTGTCATCTTTCCGATTTGTTATTGCGGCGGGTCAGGATTGGCCTGCTTCTTCCTGAAGGCGGGAAAAAATTGCTGGACAGGGTTGAAACCTTGTGCAAACCTTATCTTTTATGGGACAATAAAAAGTGGAACATGGAGAGGAAAGCCTATATAAAACTATGGGAAACATATTATTCTCCACCTAAAAAAAGGGAGCCTTGATTTGGAGCAAAAAACAATTCTTGCAATTGATTGTGGAACCCAAAGCCTTAGAGCCATTCTCTTTTCTCAAAAGGGCGAAGTGCTCGCAAGGGTTCAGACTGAATATGAACCCTATTTTTGCAAGCATCCCGGCTGGGCGGAACAGGACCCTGAACTTTATTGGAACAGCCTTATTAAAGCCTGTCGCAAGTTAAAGCAGTCAAATCTGAAATTGTTTGAATCCATCGCCGGGGTAGGGGTGACAACCCAGCGGGCCAGTATGGTGAATGTGGATGAAAAAGGAGTCCCCCTGCGGCCTGCAATCATATGGCTGGATCAGAGGAGGTCAAAAGCCGTTTGGGGACAAAAAGGTCTATTAAATCTGGGCCTTAAAATTGCGGGTCTCAAAAAAAAGTTAGAGGATATTCAAATTCAGGGCAAATGTAACTGGATTATGCAGAACCAGCCTGAGATCTGGGAGAAAACACATAAGTATCTTCAGATTTCAGGCTTTTTAAACCACAGGCTGACCGGGAATTTTACAGATTCTGTGGCTTCACAGATCGGGTATATCCCGTTTTGTTATAAAAACCAGGCATGGGCAAAAAAATATCAATTGGCAAAAAAACTTTTTCCCGTTGGAAAGGATAAACTTCCGATTCTTGTACAGCCTGGGGATCACCTGGGCACGATTGCCTCACAAACCGCACGACAAACGGGGATTGAAAAAGGTGTTCCCGTGATTGCCTGCGGATCTGACAAAGGATGTGAAACTTTGGGGGCAGGTGTTGTAAGTCCCAAAATGGCAAGCTTAAGCTTTGGTACGACTGCAACGGTTCAGACTTTGTCTGAAAAATATATTGAGCCCATAAAATATTTGCCTGCATACCCGGCTTCGGTTCCGGGATTTTATAATCCCGAGGTGGAGATTTTTCGCGGATTCTGGATGATCACATGGTTTAAAAAAGAGTTTGCACACAAAGAGGTTGAGCAGGCAAAAAAAATAGGCATCCCGGCGGAAGAAGTGTTAAATCAATGTCTTGAGAGAACTCAACCCGGCGCCATGGGTCTTGTTGTACAGCCTTACTGGGGGCCGGGCCTAGATCATCCCGATGCCAAAGGTGCCATGATAGGGTTCGGGGATATTCATACAAAAGATCATGTGTACCGGGCCGTCATTGAAGGATTGGGGTTTGCCCTCTGGGAAGGCATGGATAAAATTCAAAAAAAAACCAGAATAAAAATAGAAAAAGCCGCTGTCTCAGGCGGTGCCTCACAAAGCGATGAAATCTGTAGGATAACAGCAGATATTTTCAATTTTCCCATGGTAAAGGGACAAACCCATGAAACATCGGGCCTGGGTGCAGCCATTCTTGTGGCCAGGGGCCTTGGATGGTTTTCAACCATAGATGAGGCTGTGGATAATATGGTCCATGTAAAAAAAATATTTGAACCAAACCAAAAGCATGTTCAGATTTACAAGGCTTTGTATTCAAGGGTTTATGCTAAGATGTACTCGGCTCTTCAACCCTTGTATTCACAAATTCGTGACATAACAGGATATCCCAAATAATGAAAAAACATGATTTTACACCGGACTGGCTGGAAAGAGAACCGGATCGGCAAACCTTTAGATCCATATTTAAATGGGGAGCAAAGGATCGATTTAAAAATCCAAGCCAGGGATTTTTTAATGTCATAAAAGAGGAGCTTGGGCTTTCAAACGCTGATTTTCAAACCCCTGTCAATTTAGGAAACAAGAGCGTTGAAAACACCCTGGAAACAACGATTTCCCCGGAAGATATCATCCTGTTTGAAACCATTGTCGGCCAGGAGAATCTTTTTCTTGATACCTATTCCCGGTTGAAATATTCCACTGGCAAATCCATGGAAGATATTCTTAATTTAAGGCAGGGAAAAATTGAAGATATTTCCGATATTGTTGTGCATCCTCGTAATAGGGTGGATATCGAAAAAATCGTTGCACTCTGCCATGAAAAGAAAACCCCCCTTCATGTGTATGGCGGCGGAAGTTCCGTCACCCTGGGGCTTACCTGTCCAAAAGGCGGGGTTAACCTGGTGATGAATACCCACATGAATAAAATGATTAAGTTTAATGAAATGAATCATACCATTACGGTTGAACCGGGTATGATGGGCCCTGAGTATGAAGATTTGTTGAATCATGCCCCTGAAAAATTGAATGCGAAAAGGCGGTATACCGGAGGCCATTTTCCACAAAGTTTTGAATTCTCTTCGGTTGGCGGCTGGGTGGTTACTCTTGGCTCGGGTCAGGCATCGTCGTATTATGGAGATGCCTGTGACCTGGTGATCAGCCAGGAGTATGTCACTCCGACAGGCACCTTTAAAACCCACGATTTTCCTGCAACGGCCACAGGTCCTAAGATCAATGATATCATGAAAGGATCTGAAGGATGTTTTGGGGTGCTGGTTGCTGTAACCATGAAGATTTTTCAATATCAACCTGAAACTGCAAGACAGTTCACCTTTATGTTTCCGGAGTTTGAAACTGCTGTCAATGCAGCGCAACAGATCAGCCAGGCTGAGTCTGGCATGCCCTCCATCCTTCGGCTGTCTGATCCTGAAGAGACTGATGTGGCCATGAAAATGTACGGCCTTAATGGCAGCCTGCCGGACAAATATATGGGATTTAAGGGCTTGAAACCAGAGTCACGATGTCTTTTAATGGGTCAGACAGACGGGGAAAATTATTTTTCAAAAAATTTATTTAAACAGATTAAAAAAACCTGCAAAGCAAACCAGGGACTTTATCTGACCGGATATCCCATGAAAAAATGGCAAAAGGGAAGATTTTCAGACCCCTATATGCGGGATGCCTTAAATGACTTTGGGGTACTGATTGATACCCTTGAGGCTTCCGTTACCTGGGAGCATCTTCAAGCGCTTTATCATGCGGTTAGGGATTATATCAAAAAACAGCCTCATACCATTTGCATGACCCATGCATCTCATTTTTATGCCCAGGGAACCAATCTATATTTTATTTTTATTACAAAGATGCAAAATATTGATGAATTCAGATTGTTCCAGCGTGGCATCATAGAAAAAATTGAAGAAAATTTTGGATCATTAAGCCACCATCACGGGGTGGGAAGAATGCTGGTGCCCTGGATGGAGAAGCATCTGGGTAAAAAGCAGATGGATGTATTGCGGGCAATAAAAAAGCATTTTGATCCCCATAACATTATGAACCCGGGGGGGCTTGGGTTATAACACAGATTGTTTTTCTTCATAAATATCAGTATAGTAGGGCCTGCCAGCATATTTTGTAATCAATTAATTATATAGAGAGGAAAAAATGGAACTGATAACCATAACCATTGAAAATCCTGATGAGTTGAATTTTATTCTCGGTCATTCCCATTTTATAAAAACGATTGAAGATATCCATGAGGCCATTGTCTGTACAGTGCCGAATGCTAAATTCGGCGTTGCATTCTGTGAAGCATCCATGGAGTGCCTTGTCAGGCACAGCGGTACAGATGAGGAGATGATAGGGCTGGCAAAGAAAAATGCCTTTGCGCTTTCAGCCGGTCATTCTTTTATTATTTTTATGAAAGATATGTTTCCTATTAATGTTCTCAATACCATTAAAAATGTACCCGAAGTTGCCAGAATCCATTGTGCAACAGCGAATCCTGTTCAGGTAATTCTTGCCCAGACAGATCAGGGCCGGGGAATCCTTGGAGTCATAGACGGATTCTCATCAAAGGGTATTGAAACCGAGGCAGATATTGAAAAACGAAAAGGTTTTTTGAGAATGATCGGTTATAAACAATGATGGTTAAACGATGTGCTGATTGGGGTTTGCTGTTTCCTGAAGATTATGGAAAATGGATTCCTGCTCATCAAGGATTTCATTAAGAATATCAATATTTGTCATCGGATTCATAATAACAGACCTTAACACAACGGTGTTGTAATGGTCTTCCGGTGAGTCTTTCAGCCGGGTTCTTGACACAAAGCTAACCCCTGCTTCCCTTTGAATTCTCTGGATTTTAATATTGATGTCATCCAGGATGGCATTAAGTCTTTGCCGTTCTTTTTTATCAGCAGTTTCCAGTTTTTTTTGCATATCCACAGGAACAACTCTGTAGGTCAGGATATTCAACTGGGGCTTGCTAACCAGTTGAAAGAGACGTCTTTGTCCGATCATTTTTGCGAATTGTTCGGCTATTTCAATTCCATGTTCAATCATCAGTGCATATCCTTTTGAACCCATAATTTTAAGGGCGCTGTCAAGGATCAGAGAATTGGCTTCTCTTGATCCTTCAAGGGTTTTTATCCCCAGGTCAACACTGCCGGGCCTGTTAACATACCTTGCATGGTATACAATCTGATCCAGGGCTTTGGGATCTTTGAAATAAACCATGCCAGAGGCCATGGGCATGTAAAATAGTTTGTGACAGTCAATGGTGACAGAATCTGCCCTTTCAATACCCTTCAAAAGATGGCTGTATTTTTCAGATAAAAGCACAGGTCCTCCCCAGGCTGCATCCACATGGAAATGAATACCCTGAGTTTTGCAAATATCTGCAAGTTCGGGCAACGGATCAATAATTCCTGTTTCAGTGGCGCCGGCAATGCCGATGATGGCGATAATTTTTGTTTTTTTGTCGGCCCGAAGTTCTTTGATTTTGTTTTCAAGTTTTACCAAGTCAATGCTTCTGTTTGAATCGACATCTATAGAGATAATATTCCGGTTCCCTAAACCCAGAATACCCCCGGCTTTTTTCAGGGAATAATGACCTCTTTTTGAGACAAGTATCACTGATCTTTCAAGATCATGAGCTTTCATAGCCTCAAAAAAACCGTTTTTTTCTATGCTTTCAAAATTCTCTTTAGAAGGGAAGCTTTTGTTTCTGGCGGCCCACAGGGCAGTAAGGTTTGCTGTTGTGCCGCCGGTTGTGAAAACACCCAGGGATGTTTCTGTGTTCTGGACATGCTCGAAATAGAAATGGTCATCAAAGTTGAAAATCATCCGGTGCATTTTGGCAAGGATCTGTTTTTCCAGTATAGATAAGACCTTTGAGGTTTCAAGCTTTATGACATTCTGGTTTAAAGCGGCAGTAATGGCTTTTAAGTGAACCATGAAAAAGGGGATAGCAGAAGTCATGTGACCGATGAAATAAGGGGAAGCCACATTGACAGCCCTGGGTGCAATCTCATAGATGATATCCTTGATCACATCGGCCAGTTTTTTTTGCGGATGTTTATTGATTTTCGTATCTGTGTAGTCTTCCGCCAGTTTAATTAAGCTGATTTCTTCGGTCACTCCGACATGCTTGTTTAAAAAATCATGAAGACCAAACAGAATCTGTTCCATATATTTGACAAGAGTCTTTCTGCTGCTCTCATCTTCAGGCCTGATAAATACTCTGTGAAGGGTGTCCCAGTCTGCAACAAGAGAAGGGGGTTTATTTTTTATTTTGGGCATGGTCTATTTTTTTAATATTTTTCTTTTTTACCCATTTTCATGCCCAGATCCAGGGCTTTTTTATTCATTTCCATAAAATCTTCAGGGATGGTTGTTTCAAGAACTTTGAGGATGGATGCAGGCTTGATAAGTCCTGACACACCAATCAGGGCTCCCAGCATGCAGATATTAAACACAATGGGTTTGCCAATCTCCTTCATTACACTCTCATACATGGGAAGGGTGATATGTTTGGCATCCACTTTTTTTTCAATAGTGACATATTTTGAATCCACCAAAAGCAGGCCGCCGGGCCGGATGATAGCAGAAAATTTATTATAACTTTCCTGGGTCAGACTGACCAGGATATTTGGCTGGATAACTTTTGGAAAAAAGATTTCAGAATCATCAATAATGATATCGCTTCTGGTGGAACCACCCCTTGCTGCCGCTCCATAGCTCTGGGACTGGATGGCACTTTTGTTTTCAAAAATCGCTGCAGCCTTGGCAAGGATGATTGCGGCTGTTATAACGCCTTGTCCCCCTGAACCTGAAAAAACCAGTCTTGAACGTTCCATTATGCTTTTCCTTTCATTGCTGTCTCGATAATCTTGTCATAGGCCTCACAGTATTCAGGGATATCCGTGTTTTCAACAAAAACTCCCCTCTGGATCAAATTGGGATTTTTTTCCAGTTTTTTGGATCCGATTTTTACTGTATTGGTTTTATAGCTTTCCATCATTTGGATGGCATCCCCTTCCTTGTTTTTCCTTCCGTAATAGGTCGGGCACTGTGTCAGGATTTCTACAACGGAAAATCCTTTGTGGGAGATGCCTTTCTTGATAAGGTCTTTACATTCGTTGGCATGGTATACGGTGGATCTGGCAACAAAGGTTGCGCCGGCACTTTTAGCAAGCTCAACCACATCAAAACTCCTGTCAATGGTTGAATAGGGCGCTGTAGTTGCTTTTTTTCCACTGCCGGACAAAGGAGAAAACTGTCCGCCGGTCATACCGTAAATCCTGTTGTTCATGACAATGGCCGTGATATCAATGTTCCTTCTGGCCGCATGGATAAAATGGTTGCCGCCGATGGCAAGGGCGTCACCGTCACCCATGGGAACAATGGCCTTTAAACTGGGCTTTGAGAGCTTAACCCCTGTGGCAAAAGAAAGTGCCCTTCCATGGATGGTATGGAGCGAGTGAAAATCAACATATCCTGAAATTCTGGATGAACAGCCAATACCGGAAGTGATTACGATTTCATTTTTATTAAGACCCAGTTCATGAACAGCCCGCAGCAAAGATCCCAAAACGATTCCGTGTCCGCATCCGGGGCACCAGATATGGGGAAAGAACCGTGGCCGAATATAGTCTTTAAAATTAAATGCCTGTTTCGTCATGTTACACCCCCTTCCCCTGGATCATCCTTAAAAGGGTTTTAATATCGGTTGGTGAGATCAATTCTCCGTCAATCCTGTTGGCCAGAAACACATTACGGGGGTTGTCAACGGCATTTTTTACCTGTGTGACCACCTGCCCCATGTTCATTTCAACCACAATAACAGCTTTAGCGCCTGAACATTTTTCCCTGACCATCTCTGCAGGAAAGGGCCAAAGGGTCTGTAGTTCCAGAACGCCAATTTTTATTCCCCTTGCCCTTCTATTTTTTGCCAGGTGAATGGCGGATCTTGCAGATGATCCATAGGAGATCAGTATAAATTCAGCATCATCCAGCCAATATTCCTTATACATGCTGATTTCATGGACATTGTTTTCAATTTTATCCACAAGGTGCCGCAAAAGCTCGCTGACAACTTTTGGATCATTGTTAGGAAAACCCCACATGTCGTGGAAAAGGCCTGTGACATTATATTTATGTTCTGCACCAAAATCAGACATGGGCAGTCTGCCATCCTCTCTGGGGAGATATGGATGATAATCAACCCCTTTTTTGACAGAAGTTCTAAGACGCTCCACCACAGGGATTTCTCCTGGTTCCGGAATCACAAGTTTTTCACGCATATGGCCGATGACTTCATCCAGCAGGATAACCACCGGGGTTCGATAGGTTTCAGCCATGTTAAAGGCGTCAACCGTTATCTTGAATACATCCTGATGATTGGATGCCGTCAGCGCAATAATGGCATGATCACCGTGAGTACCCCATCTTACCTGGTTCACGTCTCCCTGGCTGACGTGGGTGGGGTTGCCTGTTGAAGGGCCGCCGCGCTGTACATTGGCAATGACACAGGGAATTTCTGCCATACATGCATATCCCAAGGCTTCCTGTTTAAGTGAAAAGCCGGGACCTGACGTGGCGGTCATTACCTTGTTGCCTGTAAGCGAGGCACCAATGATTGCACCCATTGATGCAATCTCATCTTCCATCTGGATGAATTTCCCTCCCTTTTGGGGAAGCCGTGTCGCAAGATGTTCCATTATTTCAGTGGACGGGGTAATCGGGTATCCTGCGAAAAAATCTATCCCGGCATAGATAGCGCCTTCCACACAGGCTTCGTTCCCCTGGACAAACCGGATATTATTTTTATTTTTCATTTTCTACTTCCTGGCTCTTCTATGATTTGTATTGCTAAATCAGGGCATCGAAGTTCGCAAAGTTTGCATGCAATGCAATCTTCGGGTCTTGCCGCTTTCGCCTTCCCCTGCTTGTTGAATTCAAGTACGTTTTTGGGGCAAAAGTGAATGCAGATACCGCACCCTTTACACCATTCTTTATCAATTAAATGTTTAACTGTTTTGCCTTTTCCCATAATATCCTCGTAATAGATAATAAATATCTGTAAATTCAGGCCCTTCAATAAGTGATTTAAATTTGTATGTCAAGGATAACTCTCATTTAAAATGAATCATATTTATTCTTTTATATTCCACGAAAAAATGCAAGAGAAAAAGATAAGTTATGGGAGAATAGAATGGTTGGGTCTTTTGCTGTTTTACATACGTTGTTTGATCATGATTGCCCCCCCCCAAATTAAATGATATACAGCTTTTATGAATCAAAAAAATGAAAATTTTGTGAGTGTTATTCTACCCACATATAACCGTGCCTGGACGTTGAAAGATGCCGTTGATTCCGTTCTTTCTCAGGATTATCCAAATATGGAATTGGTAATTATTGATGACGGATCAGAAGATAACACACGAGAGTTGCTTGAGGCATATAAAAATGAAATTGTGATTTTGACACAGAAAAACTCCGGTGTCAGCGCTGCCAGAAACGCAGGGATAAAAAAGAGCAGAGGAGGATTTATTGCTCTGCTGGATTCCGATGATGCCTGGGATAAAAGAAAGATATCCTGCCAAGTGGAGTTTTTTAAGCATCATCCTGAAGCTCTGATTTGTCAGACCGAAGAGATATGGATTAGAAATGGAAAAAGAGTTAATCCTAAAGCTAAGCATAAAAAACCATCCGGGATGATATTTGAACCATCATTGAATCTTTGCCTGGTAAGCCCGTCAGCAGTTATGATGAAAAAGGAATTGTTTGACATGAAAGGATATTTTAATGAAGATTTTACGGTTTGTGAAGATTATGACTTCTGGCTTAGGCTCAGTTCAACCATACCCGTTTTTTTGATTGATAAACCCTATACCATAAAAAGGGGGGGGCACAAGGATCAGCTTTCAAGGCTTCATTCCCAGGATAAATTCAGAATCCGTTCATTAATGAATCTTCTAGAGTCAAATAGTCTGACACAGGATCAAGCTGAAAAGGCAAAAAAAGTTTTGAAAAAAAAATGTATTATCTATGGAAATGGCTGTATAAAACGCGGGAAAAGAGAAGAAGGGGAATACTATTTGGGTATCGATCAATCGGTTTAAAGATTTGAAATATTCATTCCATAGAGCGGGATACCTTCTTCGTCTGAACCGAATTCCTGAATTTTACACCTGGAAATTTCTTCTTTCAGAATAATGGAAGAGTTGGGCCCCATTATAATTGAATCCTGGGTGATGGTTTTTGCCATGGTGACAACTGCCTGGGGCCGGTTTTTTGCTGAAAATTCTTTTAATTCTTTTTTTGTAATAACAAGGTTTTTATTTTTTTCTTATAGCACGGCGATTTGATTTTTGATCTGCTCGATTCTGTTTGCGATCTTGTCCTGGGTTTCAAAAATGGTGTTCAGTCTCTGTTCCGCCTCCTTGCCAATCTGACGGGCAGCATGATACACGCCATCGGCCAGAATATTTCCTATACCTTCCCTGTGAATAATTTTTATCAGGTAGAAGAATCTTTCTCTACCGGTTTTTGGGAAGTTTGGCAGACCCTCATCCGTCAAAATGCCGGCTTCGTAAAGTTCGATGGCAAAGGCGAGCACCTGGCCAGATAGCTGTTCATCAATGGGAAATTTCAGGTGTTATCATTGCTGCTGACTGTCAAAGCGGTCGATTTTACCGGTTTTAATAAAAGCAGTAAACCCAAACCCAGAATACTAATAAATAAAAATAATCCAAAAGGAAAATTGTAACTACTGCTGATATCAAAAAAATATCCTGTTACGATAGGACCAACTGCTCCGCCCGTAGTACCGAAAAAAACGACCATACCAAAAAGAGAGCCATGGGATGCGATCCCGAAAAGTTCCGCCACAATGGGAGAGACAATAGTAAAAATTCCACCATGGGCAAACCCGTATATAAAGGCAAAGACATAAAGTTTCCAAAGGGTATCTGCGGCTTGCAGCCATAAAAATCCTGCTATGAGAATAAAAAAGGAAAAGATCATTGACCGCCTGCAGTCGATCCGGTCAATAATTAAGTCCGATTGTATCCTGTGCATCAACAGTTGTGGTATCAACGCCCACGTTAAAGACGGGAAACTGGTTAAGGTAGAAGGGATGAAAGAGCATCCCATCAGTGAAGGTGCTATCTGTCCCAGGGGTGAGGCCCTGCCTGAATGGTTATATGGTGAAGGCAGAATTAAACACCCCATGGAAAAGGTAGACGGTCAATGGAAACAAATTTCATGGGATGATGCACTGGATAAAATTGCTGAAAAACTTAAGGAGATCAAAGCTCAATACGGGGCAAAGGGTCTTGCCGTATATACGGGTTCTTTGGGTACGGAAAACATTGAGCTTGCAGCCTTTGCCCAGAGATTCCGTGGTGTTTACGGTACGCCGAACCTTCTTTCAGTAGAAGGAAACTGCTTTAGATCACGTATCATGGCACGACAGATGACATTCGGCGGATATCCCATAGAAGAGCCATGGAATTCAGAATGTGTCATCATTGTCGGCCAGAACATGGATAACTCCAGGATCACCATAGGAAGCAAGATTTACAAGGCCCACGATGAAGGAACACTCAAACATATTTTTATCGTTGATCCAAAAAAGATACCCATGTCTGAAAAAGGCACCCATCTCCAGCTGAGGCCGGGAACAGATACTGCCCTTGCTCTGGGCATGCTCAATGTCATTATTGAAGAAAATTTACAGGATCAGGAATTTATTGATAAAAACTGCATGGGCTTTGACAAGCTGATTGAGCACGTAAAGGAATACACACCTGAAAAGATGTCTAAGATTACCTATGTCCCTGCCGATGAGATCAGGAATATAGCAAGAGTATTTGCGACAGCCAAAGCGGCATCTATTATTCTTGGCACAACCCCCATTGACCAGCATATTAACGGTTTCCAGGGTAACAGGATTTTTTCTATTCTCCAGGCTGTAACCGGTAACATTAACATTCCCGGCGGATGGGTAAGTATTCCTTTTATTCGCCTGGGGGACATGCGGGTAACAGAAATTTCCGATCCTATTGGAACCCATGAACATCCCCTGTTCCGTCGTTTCTGGGGACGGACGTCTCCCTATGGTCAGCAGATGCTGTTTGCCAATGCCGTATTGGATGAAAACCCGTACCCGATTAAGGGACTCATCTGTACCGGCGGTAACCCGGCAATGACCCTTCCGGACTCAAAGAGGACAAAAGAGGCGTTGAAGGCGCTGGATTTCATGGTCGTATTCGAACTTTTCATGACAGAGACGGCTGAACTTGCAGACATTGTCCTGCCCGCCTGTTCATTTCTGGAAAAGAAAGGTGTTGGATATGTTTATGGTGTCACCAATTGTATTCCCTTTGCAATGATCAGAAAAAAGGTCATTGAGCCGATTGGAGAGAGTTGGCCGGACTGGAAAATCTGGACGGAACTGGCATTGAGAATGGGATACGAAGAGCACTTTCCGTGGAAAACAGAAGATGAAATCATTGATTTTTTTCTAAAACCCAGCGGTTTGACAAGGGAACAGATGGAAACAGAGCATCCAGAGGGCATGTACTATGGGAAAACCACCTATAACCAGGATAAATTCTATACGCCTTCCGGAAAAATAGAGCTGTATTCCCAGACCCTTGCCGAGAATGGCTATGACCCGATCCCCAAATGGGTTGAGCCCAGCAAGAGCCCGGAGAGCACCCCCGAGCTGTTTAAAAAATACCCCATCATCCTGACAACGGGTACAAGGGTCCCTGAATTTTCCCACACCCAGCTTCGGAATGTTCCGAGCCTTATGAAGACAGCTCCCGAGGCTTTAGGAGAGATTCATCCTGATACGGCAGCCAGGTACGGTATCAGTGACGGAGACATGATGACGGTTGAGACGACAAAAGGTATTATCGAAATAAAGACCAGACCACCGAAGCACTGCACAAGGGAGTTCTCAGCATCCCCCATGGATGGGGGGGGTAAGGCCAATGCAAACGAGCTCACATCCTATGAACCCCGTGATCCTGTCACGGGTTACACTGAGATGAAGGCGCTTCTCTGCCGTATTGCCAAGGCATAAGGCAAAGCAGGTTTAAGAATAAATATAAACACAAAGCCTGTTACCCTTCAGGTTAACGGGCTTTGTGTCACAATATCCATGCCCCTTGATTTTCAGTGCGACAGATTAATTGGAAGTGTTACAAATTCAGCAGATCTGCTGCATTCTGACCCAGAATTTTATCTTTTGCATCCTGGGTCAGAAAGGGAAGGTCCAGAAAATAATTCAATTCCGTTGACTGATCAGTAAAAGGGCTGTCAGTACCGAACAAAAATCGTTCAATGGGATGTTTGGAAAAAAAATGCGCCAGTGCGTCTTTCTCCATGATTCTCAGTACAAAGGCGGTATCAAGGTAGACATCGGTGCCAAGAAGATAGGTCTTTGTATCATCATAATTGTCTTCGCCGCCCATATGGGCAGCAATCATCGTTAAGTCTGGAAATTGTTGATGAACTATGAGGAGCCTTCTGGGGGTTGCGTGCACCGGAGGAGGTAATCCGCGATCCAGGCCGGCGTGGAACAGCACTGGCAGTTGCAGCGCCTGTGCCGCTTCATAAACAGGGTACATTTTCCTGTCATCAACATAAAATCCCTGATAATCGGGATGAAATTTAATCCCTTTAAATCCCAGATCTTTTAATGTGCCCATATACGCATCAAGGTCAGGGATATCAGGGTGAATGGCGGCCATCGGCCGAATACCTTCCCGGATGCATTTGTGAAGCCACTGATTAACAGATATCACTTGTTTCGGGTGGGTGGTGATTCTGCTGACAAGGGATATCTCGATGCCGGCCTGTTTCATTGATTGTAGCAGGCTTTCCAGACTGCCGTTTGTATAATGGGAAATATCCGATCTATTTGATAAGTCGGACAGAATGGCCGAGCCCTTGTGCCGGGGGAAAATATGGGTGTGAAAGTCGATGACCATACTATACATTATAACAATACAATCAAAAGATAGAAAGATGTTTTTTGTCTTAAATTCAGTCTGACCGGTCTTTTTTCAAACAGTGGTTTCAAGTATTGTGCTGATTTTTTTTGCAGCGGTTTTAACCAGTTGACTGTGATTTTCCATCTTCGTTCGATCCAGGCTGGCCTTGAAACCAACCACCCAGAGCGCAGCCGGATAATTTCCGTATCCATTGATGGGTGCAGCAATCGCACAAACACCTGACATATACTCTTCTTCATCTGTGGCATATCCATTCTTTCTAATCTGTTCCAACTGGTTGAAATACGCTTCAGGGGATGTGAGTGTTCTGGAGGTAAATTGGGTTAGTGTATTTGAAAATAGAAATTTTTTTGCCGCTTCAGGTTTCATCTGGGCCAGAAAGACTTTTCCCGCTGAGCCTGCCAGCAAGGGCATGGACGTTCCAATGGGCGAAGTAATTTTAAAATCTTTCTTTGATTCAACACTGTCAATAATGATGATCTTGTTTCCATTCCTGATGCCAAGAAAAATAGTTTCCTGGCATTGTTCCATCAGTTCTTCCATGTGAGGCCTGGCAATTTTTATCAGATCAATTCTGGTGTTGGCCATTTTCCCAAGCTCAACCAGTGTGAGGCCTATGACATACCGCTTGGTAATGGAATCCCTTTTCAGCGCGCCCTGCTCCTCAAGCGCTGCAGTGATGCCATGAACAGTACTTTTGCTGATGCCAAGCTGATGGGAAATGTCACTGATTCTTAAACCTTGAGAGGTTTTTGAAATCGCATCCAGAATAGTAAATGCCTTTTTAACAATCGGGGCTTGATATTTTTTCATCATTGTTCACCATAGCGAACCTTTTTTATATTGCAATTAAAAACTAGCTTGACATGCTTATATTATTAATATTACTATTCACTATTATGAATTACTTTAAAAAGCAACATTTAATTATGGGTGTGATAATTCAGGATAAGATAAAATAAGGGGCTGAATCAAGATTAAATGTAATAAAAATCAGTGTTTATTTTTATATATATTAATCATTAACAAAGGAGGGTCACTATGGCAGTAGATACTAATAAAATGTCGGGTGCCGAAAGTCTGCGTAAAACCAGGACCTACGGTAAATTTAGATGCCATAACCCAAGCTGTATGGGCAGGCTGGAGCCTAAACCGGGTGACAAACATGTGAAATGTCCGGTTTGTACGTGTGAATTCCGTGTCGCATGGATTCGTCCTGATTTTCCAAGAATCCGTGGGCCGGTCTGGGAAGTGAATAAAAAAATTGCTGAGGCAGCATTCAAAAAGAAAATGGAGGGTAAATAATATGGCGTTGGATAGAAAAATAGCATATATTGACCTTACCACCGGCGAGGTAGAGGTTAAACCCATACCCCTTGATGTCAGAAGAAAATTTCTCGGTGGTCGGGGTCTTGATGCTTATCTGTTACTGAATCAT
>NZ_JAUWQB010000071.1 GCF_030611305.1 Desulfobacula sp.
CAACAATAAAATTAATCTATGGGTCACTACATTGACGAGCAAAAAAATAAATATAATAAATACAGTGCGTTATATTTTCAACCCCATGGTTTTTTGATAAAATTAGCCTTGATTTTTAAAAAAATGACGAACTTGGGTTAAGCTGTCATCACAACAAAACTTTAGAGGTATACATTAAGGATAGGCAGCTTTTCACCTTTTTTTATTTAACTGCAGAGTTAATGAAATGCTATCTATATACCCTTCATGTTTCCTTCTTGAGGGTGTCGCTTCTGTTCCTTTCGATTCCTTTACAAGTTGGAAAATAATTTAAAAAGTGATTATTTCAAAGCCATTGTCCCGGTATTCTGACATTGCCGGATGCCCTGACATGTTATCCAGAAGCTTTAATCCTTGTTTTTTGGCATCTTCCAAGGTGCCCAGTTTGCTGGAGCATGCTTTGCAGACGCCTTCTACCAATTCTTGATCAATCACTTTTTTCCAGAGCATATTCAGAGGATTGCCGGCTTTGACGAGTTCCGGGATCAGTTTGACGCTGGCACCTTCCAGTATGATTTTTGGCTCATCGTTTTTTTCTTTCATCTCTAATGCATTTAAAAGTACATGGATAAAGCACATGGGATCACCATTAAATACAAACAAAGCTGTCTTTCTCATTATATCTCCTTAAAATTTTTAATTTTTATATAAATCATTTTACAGTAATGTCTTGATTATTTTTTTTCAGGAAGCATCCAAGCAATACCTATTAAAATAATAGCTACCCCACCAGCTATAGCAATCCCTGGCATGGAGGGAAAAAGTGTAACGAATTTTTCGTTACCGGTTGCGGCTATAGTCGCTTTTCCTCCCAAATCAGCAAATAAGAAGGTAGCTTTTAATGATGCATACAACAAAGTAAAAACAAACGCTCCCAACAAGCCGCCCAAGATAAAGAACAAAGCATCTTTCCGCCCAGCCCCTGCTGCAACAATACCCGTTCCAGGACAAAAACCGGCAATTGCCCAGCCTAAACCGAGTATGGCGCCACCAATAATCACGCCTGCATATGATGCCTTTACGCTAAGATTACTGCTGCCAACAACACCAATGTTGATCAAAACAAATAATAGCAAGCTGCTAATCCCTATGCCAAGAAGAATAGCTTTCATTAAGTGAAAGTCTTTAAGACGCAGCATGTTGATAATTTTTTGAGGGTTTGCTGCCCCAATTTTTTGCAATGTAAAACCAAACAAAAGCCCAAGGATAATTGCCAGAACAATATTCATTTTATTTTTCTCCTTTGTACATAAGAATCGCGACAGGGACAGCCACTGCAAACGTGCCCAGAGCAAACAGATAACCACTCAGAGATGTCTGCATCATCCCGCTCATCATGTGGCCGCTGGTACAACCGCCAGCCAAACGCGCACCGAACAGCGCCAGAAAGCCTCCCACAAAGGTAGCCAGATAGCGTTTGCTCGGAGAATGACCATAGCGGTCTCCCCAAATTTTTGGAACAATCGACTTATCCTTGCTCTCATTACCGGATTGCAGCCTGCGGGCAATAAAACCACCAGCAATCATCGCTAATACAAATATAAAGCTATAATTGAGAGGGTTCGCAACATTTTTAGCATATTTGCCGCCACTTTTGTTCAGATACGCATTCGGGCTTGAATAACCACTTTTGGCATTCTTGTCATCTGCAACGATTTGATCTGAAAAGAAATTCCAAACAATGCCATCGAGAATGACAAATTGAGTCGATACACCGATCGGTTTGACTAATGCTACAGTTAATAAAAAAACGATACCAAGAGATACACCACTTGATAACCAACCCCATTGACTTTGATAGATAAAATTTTTCATAAACACTCCTAATTTTTATTTTTAAAAAAAGAAATTATTCTTTACCAACAGCTTGTTCAAACGGTTCCATACCTACCCGTTCGATCATTTTCCCCAGACGTTCATTGGATTTTGCAGGCAGTTCATAGGCATGATACTTCTCATCCAGCTTTAAGCCAACACCTACTGCATCCTGTTTACCAAGCTTGCAAAAGCTTGTTCCGGGGCAGGTTCTGATACTGCGGATACACAACCCCACGGCTGCGCCTTTTCCTCCAAGTTTAAATAACGTCTTAAGTTAAAATCCATTTATTTGGTATGGCATCCTGAACACTTTACAGGTCCATATTTCCCACCTGACTTTTTATTTGCCCTGTGGCATTTCAGGCAGGTTTTATTCATGACCTGCTTTTTTTTGAGTGAACCAGATACTATTGAGTCCTGCAAGGCGCCTTCCTTTTGTGCAAAATGTGTATGACAAACCATGCAATCATTGATTGTATCCTGATGTGTTTTGTGTGGGAAAGTTATATTACCTTGTCTTTTAACAGGAATGATGATTTGCTTTTTACCCTGGTCCAGGGCAAAAATAACAGGTGTTGATAAGGCAAGAAATAAACCGCAAAGCAAAATAATACGAGGGATCATTATACTCCTTTATATTCACTAATTAATCGTAGCAGTGTTGCTCTTAAAATTTATCGGTAATAACTTTGGCATATTGATGACAGGCTTTCAGACCTTCATCTGTTTTCATGATAGACTCTGTCAAATTTAAAGGTCCTAGGTCAACAACATCCATTTTAAATACATGCTGCATGGTTTCAAAAATCATGGGTGCAGCTTCTCCACTATGTGTATGAGAACCAAAGGCTCCTCCGATTTTTCCAGTCAAATTTGCTTTTTCAGCCAAAAAAAGGAATTGTTTCATTCCGCCGGTCATATCCTTATGATAAGTGGGGCAGCCAAAAATATATCCATCATAGCCGGACAAATCCGCTGCATTTTTCAATTTTGATATTTTTACAGCTGTAATTTCAGCGCCTGCCATTCGAATGCCCTCTGCCAGGTAGTTTGCCATGTTTTCTGTAGTTCCGGTTCTACTTGTATAAGCGATCAATACCTTTTTCATTTTTTCTCCTAATGTATAATAGTTTTAAAATTAATTATCCATAAGCATTTAAACTCATTAGAGTAGGTACTTAGCATAAACCATACCAAGATTAGTCACTTGGGTTTTTAATTTGTTCAGAAGGCAAAAAATTGTTCTTGATATCACCAAAGGGGCTATAGGCACATTTTTTCTCTATAAAAGAATAAGGATTCCACCCCTTTGTTTTTCAGCAATTTCAAACCAAAGCGATCACCATGAGACAATTGTGTACTAGTCATTTTCGTCTCATAGGGGTTAATTATTTATTAGGCATTCTATAGGGTACTTATTGTGGGCATTATGTTTCTTAACGATCCGGCTACCTGGCGTTTCTTTGCCGGTGCATTGCTCATTGTAGGAATCTGGCCTTGCCTTGGGCAAACTGGGACAACGAACCCCTTAGGGCTCACTCAAAAATAACTTTACATTTTGGAAGCCGATTCATCCAGTCCGGCTGCGTTGTAAAAACACGTCATATGTTTAATATGCCTTGGTTTTCACGCTTTGCCGGACAGGCGACTCAACTCCTAACCAGAAGGTCACGCGCAAAATTGGTAATTAATTTTTGAGTGAGCCCTTAGCAAAAGCTGCCTCCGATAAGTTATCTTAATTTTTTTTATTGTACATGAATACGTTCTGATTCTTCCGGCATTCTTATGACAGGCTCTATCTTACTCAATTCTTGGATTGGTATATGACACTTGATGACATGTCGGTCTTTCACCAATGTTTCCCTTGGAAGCTCATTATCACAAATGTCGCCAATTTTCCGATGGCACCGGGTGCAGAACGGGCAACCTTTTGGGGGGTCCATTGCACTTGGCAGATCTCCTTCCAGCACTATTCTACGCTTGGTTATTTCAGGATCAGCTATGGGAACTGCGGATAATAAAGCTTCTGTATAGGGATGATAGGGGGGAGCGAATATTTCTTCTGTGGTTCCTCTCTCAAGGATATGCCCCAGATACATGACAACAATACGATCGGCCAGATAACGGACTACACTTAGATCATGACTGATAAAAAGCAGTGTGGTTTTATGTTTTCGCTGGATATCCATCAGCAGCTCTGTCACAGCTGCTGCCACAGATACGTCTAAAGCAGAAACCGGCTCATCGGCAATGACAATGCTCGGATTCCCGGCGAATGCCCTGGCAATACCGATACGCTGTTTCTGTCCGCCGGATAATTGTCTGGGTTTTCTGAAATAAAAATCCCTTGGCAGTTTGACAGTATCCAGCAATTTCATTACACGATTAAAAATCTTCTTTTTATCGGTCTCAATACCAAATTGTCTGATAACCCGTGATATCTGTCCCCCAATGGAATGGCTGGGGTTCAAAGTGTCAAATGGATTTTGGAAAACCATCTGCAAAGAACGGATCTGTTTTGTGGAACGGTCCCGGACCTCTATATCTGAAATATCCTTGCCTTTATGGCGTATCTCTCCATCTGTTCCTGTCTCCAACCCCATGAGAACTTTGGCAAAGGTTGATTTGCCACAGCCGGATTCACCGACAATAGCGACAGTTTCACTTTCATGGGCTGTAAAGTTCAGCTCTTCATTTGCTTTTACGAACTGAGTATTTTTACCTGTAATCATGGCCATGAATGAGGAATCTTTTACCTCATAATATTTCTTCATGCCATCAACATTAAGGACCCGTTTACCAATCTCAAGTGATTCTCGGACAGTTTCTGGGGACAGAATTTTTGTATGGTCAATATCTTTATACCGTAAACAGCGGACACGATGATCCAATGCACTGCCTTCTACATTCTCCATTCTAAAGTGGCCTTTATCACATAAGCCCTTTTTAAAATGATCACAACGGGGACCAAAATAACAACCCGGAGGCCGTTCAAAAGGCAGGGGCAACTGTCCCCGGATCGGCTTTAGGGGAGCTGCATTTTTATCTGTAGTCGGCAAAGGGATACAGGAAAAAAGGCCGTGGGTATAGGGGTGCTTTGGCCAGGTAAAAAGAGAATTAATAGTTCCTTCTTCTACAACTTCACCGGAATACATCACAAACACCCGGTCGCAGGTTTCTAAAATCAACCCTAGATTGTGGGAGATATAAATCTGGGAAGTGCCGAATTTTTTGCTGATATCTCCAACCAATTTAACAATCCCGGCCTCCACAGTAACATCTAAGGCAGTGGTCGGTTCATCTAATAATAACAGAGATGGTTTAGACAAAAGTCCCATGGCAATAACGACCCGCTGCTGCTGTCCACCGGATAACTGATGGGGATAAGACTCCATAACCCGTTCAGGATCGGGCAGCTTGACATCCTCCAGCATTTGTACAGATCTCTTGCGTGCTTCCTCCTTGGAAATATTTTCATGTGCCAGAGGGACTTCCATGAGTTGAGTGCTGATTTTAAGGCTTGGATTTAAAGAAGCAAAAGGCTCCTGATAGATCATTGATATCTCTGAACCTCGAATGCTACGCAGTTCATTTTCGTTCAAAGTAGTTAAATCACGGCCTTTGAAGGTTATGGATCCGCTTTTGATACCGCCGTTGGCCCCCATGTACTGCATGATCGCCATTGCAACAGTTGATTTGCCACAGCCTGATTCCCCAACAATACCGATGGTCTCACCCGGCTTAACCGTCAACGAAAAATCAACTACAGCAGGTATCTCACCGGCTCGTGTATAATATGAAATACAGAGGTCTTTACAAACCAGAACAGGTTCTTGAATGTCATTCATTGTTTTTTACCTTTTAATCACGTAATGATATTTCTCGCAATCCATCAGCCAATAGATTAAATCCTAGAATCAATGAAGATATTGCAATACAGGGGAAAAGAGTCATATAGGGAAAAACCATTGCCATCTGACGTGTTTCATTTACCATTCCGCCCCAGTCAGGGTCTGGCGGCGGCAGACCAAGGCCTAAGAAACCAAGGACACCAATGGTAATAATGACATAACCCAGGCGCAGACAGGCATCAACAATAAGCGGACCCCTGGCATTGGGCAAAATTTCAAACAACATGATTCTCCAGTCGGATTCACCCCTGGTCTGGGCGGCAGCCACATAGTCACGATTGCGAAGATCCAGTGTGAGTCCTCTCACAATACGCATGATGCCGGGAGAAGAAGCAAAGGTGATGGCAAGAACAATATTGAATCCTGATGCACCAATGGTTGCAATAACAATGATGTAGAGAACCAGCACGGGGAATGATAAAATAATATCTGAAATACGGGACAGGATGTCATCCACCAGGCCACCGCGGTATCCGGCCATGAGCCCCATCAAAATACCCACAGTGTAGGCACTCAAGGTTGCAAGGGGTGCAAAGGTCAGCACTGTGCGGGCCCCCCAGACAATACGGGACAGGAGGTCGCGACCCATATGATCCGTGCCCAGCCAGAATGTATGGCCGGAAGCTGCCATGGTCCCTGGTTTGGCAAAGGGCAGAATATTTGCGTTGGGATCAAATTGTGCTATCCATGGGGCAAAGATAGCAACGAGCACCCAGAACAGAACCAGAAAAGCGCCGATCATTCCAACCCAGCTTTCCCGCAGGAGACCAAAAGATTTTATGACCCGTAAAATTGCTGCGCCATAGCCCACAGAAGGCATTTCAGTAGTCGATTTGGTAGCCACTTTAACCTCCTTAAGTGAAACGTATGCGTGGGTTAAGAAAGGTATAGCCGATATCAGCTATGGTTTGAGAACCTACTGCCACAACAACGGCCACCATTGCACAGGCTTCTAAAAGTACAATATCATTATTCAGGGAAGCTTCAAGGAGCAGTGCTCCAAACCCTTTATAGGCAAAGAAAAATTCAACAACAATAACGCCTGACAACAGCCAGTTTATTTGCAGCATAATGACGGTGAAAGGGGCTATTAATGCATTGCGCAACGCATGCCTGATAATAACCTGTCTGTAAGGAAGGCCTTTTAATATAGCCGATCTTACGTATTGAGACTGCATAACCTCGGCCATGGATGCCCGTGTCATACGGGCAACATAACCAAAATCATAAACCACCAATACCATTGCAGGAAGGATCAGTTGTTTGAATTCAAATCCTCCTGACATGGAGCTTGTTCCGGGTAGCCATTTTAAACCAAACACAAAAAGGGCTGAAAAAAACACAGCGCTGGCAAATTCAGGGACTGATGTGGTCAAAATGCCAAAAATCGATATGCTCCGATCCAGAAGTGAACCCTCCTTCATTCCGGATAGAACACCTAATATTAATGACAAAGGGATCATGATGGCAAAGGTCCAGAAGCCTAGGATGGCAGTATTCCATAACCGCGGTAAAAGCACATCTTTTACCGGACCTTTATAGCGGATGGACGTTCCTAGATTACCCGTTGCAAAATTACCCAGCCATTTTGCGTAGCGCACTACAACGGGCTGGTTATATCCGTGCTGGTTCCTCCACGATTCTTTTTGTGCATCAGAGGCAAAATTGCCCAGGACACGGGTGGCAGGGTCCCCTGTAAGGCCTGTCTCCAGGAGCATGAAAAGAATTATGGAGACGACAATCATGGTAAAAAACATGAAACCGATTCGCTTTAAAAGCAGCAGAACCATTTTAACTCCTTAAGTTTAGAACAAGACTTTTGTGGCTGGTAAGGGGGAAACATACCCCCCTTACCAGATATTACTATGGTAACAATTTAAGCCAGAGAGACCTTGTGAAAACGGTAGTATTTGGTCGGATGCGTTTCCAATCCAACCACACTGTCGGAAACTGCGGTAAAAACCGACCTAAAGAAAGGCTGCACCATTATAGCGTCATCCTGGAGAAGTTTTTCAACTTTCTCCATTTTGACACGACGGCTTTCAACATCAAACGTTGCTTCTGCTTCGTCCAGTGCGGCATCAAAGGCAGGATTATTATAACTGGATTCATTCCAGGGAACGCCGGCACGGTAGGCCAGACCCAATACCATAACAGCCAGTGGGCGGTGGGTCCAGGAGGTAAGACTCATGGGCGCCTTTGTCCAGACATCCCAGTATTGTGCAGTCGGCATCAGATTTATTTTAATGTTGATCCCGGCTTTGGCACAGTCTTCTTTGAGTACGGCAACGGAATTTTGCTCCCAGACACCATTGGTATTTCCCACATTGCAGGTTAATTCAATGCCATCGGGATATCCTGCTTCTTTTAAGAGTTTTTTAGCCCCTGCAATATCTGGTTTTAATGGAGGAAGTTTAAAATACTCGGGATGGATGGAAGCCACATGATGGTGTTCTGCAACAATTCCCAGACCATGATGGGCAATCTTTAATTGCCTTTCGACATCACAGCATTTTTGTACTGCCTGGCGGACACGTTTATCAGTAAATGGTTTTTCAGTTACCTTCATACGAATAACCCCTGTCTGGGTGGAAGGGATTGCAAGAACATTGATTCCCGGAATATTTTTGGCAGCTTGAAGGGTTGTCAGATCAAGCTCATAGAGTGCATCCACCTGTTTTGAAGCAATGGCTGCCAAGTAAGCACCAGGGTCTGAACCAAGATCGATAAACCGAATCTCATCAAGAAAAACTTCTCCGCCCCAATAGGGGGCGTTGCGTTTTTTCAATACAGCTATTTCACCGACTTTGAATTCAGTAAGAGCGTAGGGTCCTGTTCCTATTGGATTTTTAGTAAAATCCCCGCCCTCTTTTTCAAAATTGCGGTGAACAATACCCGTAGGATAATTGTAAAGGTTTTCAGGCATGGACAGAACCGCTGATTTCAGATTAATTTTTACGGTATGATCATCTACTTTTTCCACGGCATTTTTGATCATGCGCTTGATGGGATTGCCTTTTGCATCTTTCTCTCCCGTATCTTCCAGCATGGCGTTAAACAGCCCCAGGTTGGATGAACCGGTTTTTGGATCCAGCCATCGGGTAAAGTTGAACACAACATCATCGGCACCAAAGTCATCACCATTTGACCACTTAACCCCTTTACGAAGGTGAAAGATCCATGTTTTCAGATCATCTGAAGCTTCCCAGCTCTCAGCCAGGTTGGGTCTGGTGATATTATCCGGTCCTGTTTCCACCAGATATTCAATAATATGCCGGGCAATTACAGATTTTTCAGTCCATGAATATGTGGCTGGATCAGCCATTTCCTGTACCATCATACCAAACTTTAAGACCCCGCCTTTTTTCTGGCCGGCATGGGCGGTTGAGATCAGACTAGGCAAAATATCCTCACCCAGTATTTTACTTGCAAGGCCATAGGCAGTAGTGGCAGATATGCCTAGTAACGTTGTTGTTCGTAAAAATTCGCGGCGGGAACATTTACCCTCAGTGAGGCTTTTTTTCATTTCCTCGACACCGGGATGCACTCTTTTTGTTGATAGTTTGTCTTTTTTTTCGGCCATAATTTAATCCCTCCCCAAAGTATAAAGTTATCAAAAATAAAAAAGGTTACCAATGATCAAAAAATTACAAGATATTACGACTTTATGAGAGACTTCATGGTAAAGTCAAGAAATAAACAGGATCAGCGCATGTAAACATTAAACAGTCCCTACACTCTAAAAAACCTTTCTTGACAAAAATTGCTTTCTTATCCTACTATAATCCCATATCCAAAGGTATCCAAAAGGTTCAACGGCACATCTTTTTCGATCTTGATGAAGGTGAAAAATTATGGAATTGGAGAAAACTTAATGGATAAATGTACTTTTACTAACAGGTGTATTGTCGAAACCATAGATGGTTTGCGAGATGGTTTGACCCATTTTTCAGGTCCAAGTCGAACAGCTGTTGTTTATTCCATTAAACCGGATGATCCCATACAAATTTATGACCCGCTAAGCCTTCTGACAGGGCATGAGCCAAAATTCAAAGAATTGTATATAGATACGGATGAGTGGCGAAAAAAAAAGCCCATATCCTATGACAAAAAAAAATTTAGTGATTTGATTCCGGAAAAAAATTTGGAATTGGCCGGACTGATTTCATATGGGGGGCGTTCAAGCTCTGTTGTTTATCAAATGTGGTTTACAGAACACCATCCGGACATGTGCGCTATCGGTCCTACTGAGAGGTGGCTGGAGCAAGCTGTCTGGAGGTTCTCCCATGATATCGCCAATGAAGAAGATCTGTATACCGGTATTTCAGGAAGTTTTCTGAGAGAATACTCTACTCATGCTGTCCGGGATTATCTGGTCGATGAAATGAATGTTCTGATTGGATGGGACACACGGATGCGGATCTATCCGATTCTGGAAGCAGTCCTCAAAATATCAAGAACTCCTGAAGAAGGGGCCTGGCCAAAAGGTGAATTGATTTTTGTTGAAAAACGGTCGCTTCCAAAGATGAAGTTTATTGCAAAATTTCCAAAGGCGGAGCAACCCATACTGGACAATGTTGAACATATCCGAAAGCTTCTCCAATCTGTTGAAAACTCAAATCGGAAATTGGTGGCAGATGAAAAAACGATTATCGGTATTATCAAGGGGGATAAACCGGATTTTTCCATCACTGCTGATTTTAAAGGGCGGTATGGCTTTTTAAAGCTGAATGATAATAAAGTATGCAGTTTTTCAGATGGCAGTTTCAAGTCAACCACCCCAAAGCCAAGCTTGTACAGGTCGAAGAAGCATTGCTTGAATCTAATATGGATCCGGCAGCAGCTTCCACTTTGTTTAAAATTGTTACCAGTATTGTTCATGGTGCCGCACGGCAACGGCATGGCTGCACTATTGTAATAGACCTGAATGAAAAACCCATCTTCATTTCCGGTCATTCTCTTGAGCAGCCACTTGACCTTGAGAAGCATGAATATTTGGAATTGGCCAAATCTCTGTCCAAGGTGGATGGTGCCCTGCATCTTGGGGCTGACTTGAAACTTCACTCTTTTGCCTGCCTCCTGGACGGTCATTTTATTCCAGGTGAAGACCGGGCTCGTGGCGCCCGTTTCAATTCAGCTCTCCGATTCACTGCAGAGCACCACAATATCATTGTCATTGTGGTTTCATCTGATGACCCTGTCTCCATCATGATTGATGGCGTAGCACTGAACACCAAGTGGCAGTGGAAGCCTTCACTTTTTTGCAATGAACCTGTGCTACTTGAAAAATGGGTGACAATCTCAGAGTCATCCTAATTTTAAATAGTCACGATTTTTGGTTGTCAAAAATGTGTGCAATTCGCAATAAACAAGATTAATTCTGGAGATATATTTAATATGCAAAATTCGTGGTTTTCAAACTATAGTAGAGCCTTTATTCAGCCTGGCAGGCCTTTTGTGAAAATGCATGGATTACGCAACGATTTTATTATGGTGGATGGCCGGGAACAACCCTACCTCCCCTCAAGAGACGATATTATTCATTTATGCGATCGCCATGAAGGTGTCGGAGCAGATGAATTAATAATTGTTGAACCGGCCAGAAGCCATAATACATATGCCTTTGTCAGAATAATTAACCCGGACGGGCGAGAAGTTGAGGCCTGTGGTAATGCCACGCGTTGCATCGGATGGCTGCTTTTAAAAGAATGCAACAAAGAAGAAATTCAAATAGAGACCCTTGGAGGTATTCTAAAGTGTACGCTTGCCGGGGAAAAACGGGTGAGTGTGGAAATGGGAAGGATCAAAACGGATTGGAATGAGATTCCATTATCCCAAAACATGGACACACTTCACCTCAATATTACGGCAGGTCCCTTAAAAGATCCTGTGGGAATGAACATCGGCAACCCCCATGCTGTTTTTTTTGTGGAGGATGTGGATGCCATTGATTTACAGGAATATGGGAAAGAATTGCAAACCCATCCCTTTTTCCCGGAAGAGGCAAATATTGGTGTTGCTCAACTATTAAACTTGGACACTCTCAAACTCAACGTCTGGGAACGCCCCGGTAACATGACCACAGCCTGCGGTACCGGTGCCTGTGTTGCGGTTGCAGCA
Organism: Desulfobacula sp.; assembly: GCF_030611305.1. Lineage (GTDB taxonomy): Bacteria > Desulfobacterota > Desulfobacteria > Desulfobacterales > Desulfobacteraceae > Desulfobacula. The sequence goes on from NZ_JAUWQB010000071.1 coordinate 11,889, forward strand.
GCACATAGAAGAGGATTGACAACAAAGAAAAGAATGACTGTCATCATGCCGGCAGGATCTGTGGAAATTGAACTCAAAGACGAAAACCTTGCAGTCATGACAGGGCCTGTAGAAGTCTGTTACACAGGTTATCTTGTATGATTGAAACCAAGATAATGGATAAAAGTAAGAGAATTATAATTTATATTTAAGGAGTTGTAAGAAATGAACGCCAGAGAAAGAATGGAAGCCGCAATTAATTTGAAACCGGTAGACAGAGTACCCAATGCTCCGTTTACTGAGGCACCAGTATGTAATTATTACGGTTCAACTTTCAGGGCCGCCCTTCTTGAAGGACCCCAGATGCTTGAAGCGCATATGAAAAGTCTGGAAGAATTTAAATTTGACTGGGTGATGCTGGGAATGGGCCTTATCGGCGGTATCATTCCTGAAGCCCTTGATTGCCAGGTAAGCTATCCCGAAGATGTCTTCCCCATTATTAAAAAAACCACTATTTTTTCAATGGAAGATGTGGATCGTATTGCCAAAAAAAATATGTTTACCAAACGTATGGATAGTTTCCTTGAAGGTGTTTCTCTTCTCAAAAAGGAATTCAAGGATGAAGTACCCATTGCCTGTGAGTATGTTTCTCCTTTTACCATTGCAACACGGTTAAGAGGAACAAATGAGATCATGATGGATATTTATGAAAATCCGGAACTTGTCCATGCCCTCCAGGAAGCCATAGTTCCTTTGGATATTGCTATAGGCAAAGCACTGATTGAAGCAGGCGTTGACTATATTTTTTACGGGGCTGACATGGAATGTCCTGTCCTTCTGTCACCCAATCACTATAGAGAATTTGTTCATGAACCCACAACCCGCGTTTGTAATGAATTATCCCGTCTCGGGTCAAAGGTGCTTCCGCACATGTGTGGAGACATCGTAAAAACAGGTATTGTTGATATGCTTTTAGAAATGGATATCCACGGTATCATGCCGGGAAACCTTACCCAGGAAAAGGTTTTGGATATTAGAAAATTAAAGGAAAAGGTCAAGGACCGCATCTGTATCTTTGACAATATTAATCCAAATGGTCCGTTATTGATCGGCAAGCCGGAAGAGGTGGCAAAAGAGACTTTGGAACATCTTGAAAAAGCAAAAGGGATGAACGGGTATATTTTTTCTACCGCCGGTACATCTTCACCTTTTACACCGAAAGAAAATTATCTGGCAATGGATAAAGAAGTTGCCAATTTTCAGTGGCGATAGAAAGGTATACACACAATTAATACATGATTTGATTTAGAATAAAATAAATAAGGAGATTTTATAAAATGGCTATAGCAGATATTTTAAATGCAATTGTATCTTTAAAAAAAGACGAAGTAGTTGAAAATGTAATTGCTGAAATTGAGGCCGGAACTCAGGTTGATGATATCTTGAACAAAGGCCTTATCGGGGCCATGGATGTGGTGGGTGAAAAATTTTCCAGCGGTGAGTTCTTTGTTCCTGAAATGCTCATGGCTGCAAAGGCAATGCAGGCAGGATTAGAAGTGTTAAAGCCCCATTTATCAGGCGATGCAGCGGCAGAAAAGGGAACTATTATTATTGGAACGGTAAAAGGTGACCTGCACGATATCGGCAAGAATCTTGTAACCATGATGGTGGAAGGTGCCGGGTTTAACGTGATTGATCTCGGGGTTGATGTGGATACGGATAAGTTTGTGAGCGAAGCCCAGACCCGGAATGCCGATGTGGTTTGTCTGTCTGCACTTTTGACAACCACCATGCCTTCCATGGCTAAAACAGTAGAAGCCATTAAAGAAGCCGGTTTAAAAGTCAAAACCATTGTTGGCGGCGCACCGGTAACAGATGCCTATGCACAGCAGATCGGTGCTGATGGTTTCAGTGATAATGCACCCGGAGCAGTTGAACTGATCCGTAAACTGGTCGCTGCCTGACCCGTAATGGCATGACCAGTGATAGTTGGAGCATTACAAGTTTATTTTTTTAACAGGTGCGTGAATATTTATGATACGAATAAATGAAAACTATAATAAACTGCAATCTTCATATCTTTTTTTAAATATTGCCAATAAAGTCAAAGCGTATCAATCTGAAAACTTAGGAGCCGACATTATTCGCCTTGGCATTGGAGATGTAACAAGATCCCTTCCCAAAGCATGCATCAGCGCATTTCATAAAGGTGTTGATGAATTGGGTCAGGAAAGCACATTCCGGGGATACGGCCCTGCGAATGGCTATGCATTCTTGCGGGAAAAAATAGCTTTGGAGGACTTTCATAAAAGATTGTGTGGCATATGATGAAGCAGGTTTAAAACAAAGGCTTCATTCATTTTGGCAAAGACGTCAATCCACAAAGTTTAACGGTGTTTCTTATCCGGTTCAAAGGGCAGCTGAAGCGATTTACTCAGATGAAGGAAAGGAGCAGGTAAAGGAAAGAATCGATTATTATCTCTCAAATGCCTGTATTGTTCGCGATGTCATGGATGAGTTACAGCTTAGCTACGTTGGAAGGGAAAATTCTCCATACATCTGGATCCATGGAAATGGCAGGGATTCATGGGACTTTTTTGACATGCTTTTGACTAAAGCGGAAATTGTCATAACCCCTGGTGTGGGATTTGGTAAATGCGGCCAGGACTATATCCGGATCAGCGCGTTTAACAGCAGGAAAAATGTTCAAACCGCAATGAACCGGATGAAAAAGGTATTGGCTTGAGATTAAAATTGCATCTTATTTTTTAAATAAAAACGCGTAAATCCACTTGCGAAATAGTGGGAATTTTTTAATAGGAGAACATCAATATGAATAGCGTGGTTTCTAACTTTGATGAGGGTGTGCTTGATAAAATTAATACATCTTCTCTGGAACTATTGAATGAAACAGGCATTCGATTTCCAAACAAAGAAGCGCTGGAACTTTTTAAGCACCATGGGTTTAAAACCCAGGGAGAGATGGTGTTTTTTCAAGACACGGATATTGAAAAAGCACTTAAAACGGTTCCCGATAGATTTGAACTGCATGCCAGAAACAAAGAGAACAGCTTTGTAATAGGTGATAACAGCTATAGAATGGCACCGGGATACGGCCCTCCTTTTATTATAGAGCCATCCGGTGAAATGCGGCAGTCTGTTTTGGAAGACACCCATAAATTTTGTAAACTTGTACAGACATCTAAGGCGCTTGATTTTAACTCTTCCATCGTGGCTCATCCCAATGATATGCCCCCTGAAACTGCCCATCTTGATATGTTGTTGTCCACTATGTTGTTGACCGACAAGCCCCTTATGGGCAGCACCTCATCCAAACAATGTGCCCAGGACTCTCTGGAAATGGCCAGGATAATCTGGGGAAACACTGATAAACCTGTCATGCTCAATCTTGTGGATTCCTTATCTCCCCTGCAATATGCACAAGAGATGATAGATGCGCTGATGGTTTATGCAAAAGCCGGACAGCCTTTGATTGTACATTCTTCCTGTTCGCTGGGATCTTCAGGTCCGATTACAATAGCAGGTTCCCTTGTCATCTCAAATGCCTGTAATCTTGCGGGTATTTGTTTGGCTCAGCTGATTAATCCCGGCACTCCCATCGTGTATGGCCTTGGCGGCAGTCCAACAGATATGAAAACCGGTGGATATATTAATGCCTCTCCTGAAGATGCCAAACATACAGCGATAGTCACTGCCCTGAGTCAATATTATAATATTCCATGCAGAAGCCAGGGCGCATTGACCGAATCTTTCTCTCTGGATTACCAGGCAGGCATGGAAGCATCAATGATGTTGTCAACTGCAGCTCTCAGCGGCGTTCATATCAGTCTGCATGCCTGTGGCACATATGGGTCAATGCTGGCCATGAGTTTTGAAAAATTCTTAGCAGATGAAGATCTTTGCTGTGCTATAAAAACACTTGTGAAGCCTATTGAATTCAGTGAGGATGCCTTTGCCATGGATTTAATTAAAAAACTTGGCACCTCCGGCACCTATCTTCTTGAGTCCCATACAGCCATCCGGTGCAGAAGTGAATTTTTTATTCCGGACTTAAATATTCGAACCATCCATTCCAAATGGCTGGAAATGGACCCCAGGCAGATGGACCAAAGAGCATCTCAATTACTTGAAAAACGACTTTCAGAGTATCAAAAACCGGATATTGACCCTGCTATTGAAAATGATTTGATCAAATATCTTGAAATGAAAAAGAAATAATCGCATTAGAATATTAAAGGAAATATAATGTTTACAATTATTGGAGAACGGATCAATACCACTTTAGGGAAAGTAAAAAAGGCGGTAGAAAACAGAGATGCTGAGTACATTGAGCAGGATGTAAAAAAACAAACCCAATGCGGTGCAACCTATATTGATGTAAACGCGGGTGCCAGAATTGGTCATGAGAAAGAAGATATGAAGTGGTTGCTGGGAATCGTGCAACAGGCAACTGATCTTCCGCTTTGTCTTGACAGCCCTGATCCTCAAATTCTTGAAATGGCATATGCATTGGTTGATAATACACCCATGGTTAATTCCATCAGCCTTGAAAAAGAGCGATTTGATTCCATGATGCCATTTTTAAAAGGTAAAGACTGTAAAATAATCGCCCTTTGCATGGATGATTCTGGAATGCCGAAAACGTCAGAAGACATTATAAATCGGGCAAAAACTATTGTTGGTGAACTTGAAAATATCGGAATGAAACGGGATGATATATTTGTTGATCCATTAATTCAGCCCATGAGTGTTGATAAAATAAATGGCACAATGGTAATGGATGCTGTTAAAGTGATTATGACAGATTTGAAGGGCGTTCATACAACCGGTGGTCTTTCCAATATATCTTACGGGCTTCCGAAAAGAAAAATTATCAATCGAAACTTTCTATTAATGATGATGGCAAACGGTTTTGATTCTGCTATTATGGATCCCTTGGACAAGGATATTATGGCGGCTTTAAAAACCGGAGAAATGCTGTCAGGCCATGATGATTATTGTATGAATTTTCTAAAAGCAGTCAGAGCCGGAGAAATAAAAGCCTGAATCAAGTTTATCACTTATATTAAAAGGGCAGTTTGAATTTTGATTTCGGATATTCCAGCAAATTTTCAATACATGCCGGATATACTTTAGTCTCTGTTTATACTATAGGTGTCATGACCGTTCTGATAATGTAGTTGGCCCACCGGTATAGAACTACAGGATTTCCTGTCTTATTGGTTTGGGGCCGGGATATGATGCTATTCGGGTTGGAACAACCTGCCAGGTCTGCTCTAAAAACCATGAATGCCAAATGAAGCAGAATTAAATGGAAGATTGGGTTTTAATAGCACATTTTGTGGTTTAAGGGTATTAGATTTTCCGATTCAAAATTCATTCTTGGTACTCTCAAATGCTGTGAATTGCCCAGTCCAATCTGCTTCATTTTCGGAAAAAAAGAACTCATTTGGGACTAAGCACTTTGTCTGGTACCTTTCAGAATAATTGATGTTATGAATTTGTGAGAGCTTTTCAAACTATCTCACACAGATTCATGGCTCAATTATTCTGGGGTAAATAGTTTCATTTTTTTCA
>NZ_JAUWQB010000159.1 GCF_030611305.1 Desulfobacula sp.
CAACAATAAAATTAATCTATGGGTCACTACATTGACGAGCAAAAAAATAAATATAATAAATACAGTGCGTTATATTTTCAACCCCATGGTTTTTTGATAAAATTAGCCTTGATTTTTAAAAAAATGACGAACTTGGGTTAAAGATGTAGTCCAGGAAAAAGACAGGATTTATTAAACATGAAAAAAGATGGTGGATTGATCAGGAATTGGCAACTTCATCACCTGATCTTGCCGGACATAGAGGGTTTGGAAGAAGAATTTTTAGTTACTTTCCCCGGAGTTTTGCTTGACCCTGGACCCTTGAAGTTCAGTGGTACGGTTGTTGAAGATTCAGCCGGTAGGTATAAACCTGGCTGGCACATGATCTCATCTTATATCTGCTCAATTGATCGGGAAAGAGGGGTTATTGAAACAATGAATACCATTTATAAGGTTATAGATGAGGGTAATGATGAGTTGCCGGATATGGGTAACAATATTTTAGATGTTTTTTATTAAAAGAAATGCTTGAAATTATTTCTATGTATCCCTTGTTTCATCAAACGATTGATAATAACGAACATTTATTTTTGGTATCAAAAAAAAATCTGCTATTAAATCTGATGTATTAATATCTTTTGTTATATTGAATAATTTTAGATGTTTCGCGCCATGCGTTTCTATAAAATCAGAAAACCTTTTAAAACTCATTATGTTGATTTCCCCGGTTACCTGGTCACCACAATTTAATACAATAGTCACCCTTGTTGGATTTATTTCCATAATGCATCACTCCCGAAATCAAAAATCAATTTTTATCTACCCTCCAGGCAAGGATCTATCTTGCCTTTATTGAGAAGTGCTTTGATGGCAGATTCAATAGTCTGTTCCTAATTTAGTATTCTTAAAAGAAACGAAAAGCAACATTAAAAAAGAATAACTATCAATTATTTTGGTAGAAACACATTCCAGAAGCTTTTGAAAGGTTAATAGGGGTTGCCCAAAGTTTAAAAGAGTGTTGTCTTGAATAAAAAGAACAGCTTTGATATCTTTTAAGAAAGTGAATATTTTTTAGCTTACAGTTTAAACGCAATGCTGTGAGCTTTTAATTTTTGTAAATTGCAGGACAATAAGATGTCGCTGGTTCAACAAAGACGGCAAACAAGGCAAATTAGTATCGGAAAGGTTAAGATTGGTTCTGATGCACCGATTTCAGTCCAGTCTATGACCAATACCCAGACCCAGGATGTGGAAGCCACGGTTAAGCAGATCCTTGCCCTTGAAAAGGCAGGGTGTGAAATTATCCGTGTAGCAGTTCCGGATATGGAAGCAGCATTGGCCATTGAGAAGATTAAACAGCGCATTACCATTCCAGTCATCGCTGATATTCATTTTGATTACAGGCTGGCGTTGGCATCTGCCAGGGCAGGCGCTGATGCTTTAAGAATAAATCCCGGTAATATCGGGGAAGCCAAAAAGATCAGGGCTGTCGTGGATTGCGCAAAAGATCATGGCATCCCCATAAGAATCGGTGTGAATGCAGGTTCTCTTGAAAAAGAGATTGAACAGCGTCTTGGCATAACGGCTGAGGCCATGGTGGAAAGTGCATTGCGCAATATAAAAATTCTTGAAGACTTAGATTTCCATCATATCAAAGTTTCCCTGAAAGCTTCGGATGTTTCAAGAACGGTAAAGGCTTACCGGCTTTTGGCATCAAAAATCAATGTGCCGTTTCATGTCGGGGTAACAGAAGCCGGGGGTCTTTATGCCGGCATCACAAAATCGGCCATCGGGATCGGTATGCTGCTGGCAGAAGGGTTGGGTGATACTATTCGGGTTTCATTGACACGGGATCCTGTTGAAGAGATCAGGACCGGTTATGAGATTTTAAGGGCACTGGGAATCAGAAGCCGGGGTCCGGAATTGATCTCCTGCCCCACATGCGGACGGTGTAAAATTGATCTTTTTAAAATTGCTGAAGAAACAGAAAAAGCTTTACTTGAACGGTCTTCTAAGATTAAAGTTGCGATTATGGGATGTGTTGTAAACGGACCCGGTGAAGCAAAAGAGGCAGATATAGGTATCGCGGGTGGTGATGGCATGGGGATTCTATTTAAAAAGGGAAAAGTGGTGCGAAAAATAGATCAGGATAAACTTGTGGATCAATTGCTGAGCGAGATAGATAAAATGACAAAGAATTCGGAGGAACTAAGTGGCAAAAAAAAATAGAACAGCGATTACACCCACCCGGGAACAAGACTATCCTGCCTGGTATCTGGAAGTGATTAAGGTATCGGAGATGGCAGAAAACTCAGCGGTCAGGGGATGCATGGTGATAAAGCCATGGGGGTATGCGCTTTGGGAAAATATGGTGCGTGAGATAGATGCCATGTTTAAGAAAACAGGGGTAAAAAATGCCTATTTCCCCTTGTTTATTCCTTTAAGTTATCTGGAAAAGGAAGCCGAGCATGTGGAAGGATTTGCCAAAGAGTGTGCGGTTGTCACCCACCACAAGCTTGAAAAAGATGATAAAGGGGGATTGAAACCGGCCGGAAAGCTTGCCGAACCATTAATTGTCCGCCCCACATCTGAAACCATTATCGGGGAATCCATGGCCAAATGGACATCAAGCTACAGGGACCTTCCCATTCTATTAAACCAGTGGGCCAATGTGGTTCGATGGGAGATGCGGACCCGGATGTTTTTAAGAACCAGTGAGTTTTTATGGCAGGAAGGTCATACCGCCCATGCCACGGAGACCGAAGCAAAAGAGAGAACCATGCTCATGCTGGATGTCTACACAAAATTTGTTGAAGAATATCTGGCCATGCCCGTGATCAGGGGCAGAAAGACCGCTGCAGAAAGGTTTCCAGGGGCGGAAGATACGACCTGTATCGAAGCCATGATGCAGGATAAGAGGGCGCTTCAGGCAGGTACATCCCATTTTTTGGGTCAGAATTTTGCCAAAGGCTCCAATATTAAATTTCAAAATGAACAAGGGGAAGAAGCCTATGCCTGGACCACATCCTGGGGAACATCCACCCGTATGGTTGGCGGGATGATCATGGTGCATTCGGATGATGACGGTCTTGTGCTTCCACCCCGGGTGGCACCGGCCCATGTCGTCATTCTTCCAATTTTCAAAAAGGATGGAGACAATCGAGCTGTCATGGAAAGCGCTCAAAGCCTTAAAGATGCATTGGAAGAGAAACACTACTATGGCAGAAATGTCACAGTTGAAATTGATGACCGGGATATCGGCGGTGCCAGGGGCTGGGAATGGGTGAAAAAGGGTGTTCCTGTCCGGATTGAGCTGGGGCCGAGAGATATTGAACAAAACAGTGTTTTTATGGCCAGAAGAGATGAACCATCCAGTCAGAAACAATCCATGAACAGAGAGGAGTTTATTGACCGGATTACAGATATTCTGGACAATATTCAGGATAATCTTTTTAACCGGGCGGAGAACTACAGAAAAGAAAACACATTTGAGATTGATGATAAAAAAGCCTTTTATAAATTATATAAAAAAGCCAAGGGATTTAATAATGGTGCCTTTGTCATGGCCCATTGGTGCGGATCAGAAAAATGTGAGGAAAAAATAAAAAAAGATCTGTCCGTTACCATCCGCTGTATTCCTTTTGACAGCCCTACAGAAGAGGGGTGTTGTATTTGTTGTAATAACTCCAGCTCAAGAAGGGTACTTTTTGCAAAAGCATATTAAGC
>NZ_JAUWQB010000050.1 GCF_030611305.1 Desulfobacula sp.
AAAGGAGGACGTTTTATAATAGGGATTACTGGCGGGTCAACCACTGATTCCATGCACCCAGGAACACTCCCTTCCAACATGAACCAGAACGTCAACTGGCAGATAAGAAACAATCTTGTGGAAATCGATCACAATTTCAATGTCATCCCTGAACTTGCTGAGTCCTGGGGCTCAACTCCTGACGCAAAAGTGTGAACTTTTAAGCTGCGCAAGGGCATAGAATTTCACAATGGCAAAACCATGACTGCAGAGGATGTGATTTTTTCCATAAACCATCACCGTGGTGAGGAATCCAAATCTGCAGCTAAAGCATATTTAAAAAGTATTGAAAATATTAAAACTGACGGGAAATATGAGATTATTTTTGAGCTTTCCGGCGGCAGTGCTGATTTTCCGTTTATCCTGGGCGATTATCACTTAAGTATTTGTCCGGCCGGAACTAAAGGCCAGGAATGGGAAAAAGGCATTGGTACTGGTGGTTATATACTGGAGAGATGGGAACCGGGTGTCAGGGCTTTTTCAAAACGAAATCCCAATTACTGGAAAGAGGGAAGAGCCCACTTTGATGAAGTTGAGACCCTGTCTATAGTTGATACCAATGCCAGAACAAATGCTTTAAAGACAGGCCAGATAAACTACATGGATCGTGTTGAGCTTAAGACAGTACATCTTTTGAAAAAGATGCCCGGGATAAATGTCTTAGCTACAACAGGAACAGCACACTACACCATACCAATGCTTGTAGATAAAAGCCCTTATAATGACAATAATGTTCGTATGGCATTAAAGCTTGCTGTTGACCGTGAGGCATTAGTGAAACAAATTTTGCGGGGTTATGGCCAGGTTGGCAATGACCATCCCATTGCACCAGTAAATAAATATCATGCAAAAAATCTGGAGCAAAGAAAATATGATCCGGAAAAAGCCAAATTCTATATGAAAAAAGCGGGCAAGCTTGATCATGTTTTTAATCTGCATGCTGCAGATGCCGCATTTGCCGGAGCAGTGGATGCCGCTGTCCTCATCAAAGAACATGCAAAAAAAGCCGGCATCAACATAAATGTTGTCCGAGAGCCTGATGACGGGTATTGGAGCAATGTCTGGATTAAAAAAGAGTGGGTTATGTGTTATTGGGGCGGACGTCCCACTGAAGACATGATGTTCTCAGTTGCATACGCAACAGATGCCCCTTGGAATGATACCCACTGGAAAAATGATCAATTTAACAAACTGCTGGTTGCCGCAAGAGCAGAGCTGGATACAGATAAACGCAGAAAGATGTACGAGGATATGCAGGAAATATGCAGGAATGACGGCGGAACTATTGTTCCCATGTACAACCAGATGGTTGAAGCCAGTTCAGATAAGCTGGCACATGGACCAATGTCAGGACACATGGCTCTGGATGGCATGAGAAATACCGAACGTTGGTGGTTTAAATCATAATTCCTTATGTTTTATTAAACCTAAAATAGGCCGGAGTTTATCCCTTCGGCCTATTTGTTTGGATGAAAGCAAAAGGAGTTTGAGAATGAATGTGATCATAGATCTTTGTGTGGTACCCATCGGGGTTGGTCTTTCCGTATCAAAATACGTGGCGGTTTGCCATGAAATTATCAATAAAGCCGGACTTGAATCTCAGCTTCATGCATATGGCACAAATATAGAAGGGGACTGGGACAAAGTATTTGATGTGGTAAAAAAATGCCATGAAAGAATCCATGAAATGGGAGCTCCCAGAATAACGACCACAATAAAGGCCGGCACAAGGATTGACAGGGAACAAACCATGGCGGATAAAGTTGCCAGTGTTAAAAGTAAACTTTAAAGTTCTTTTTTGTTTTGAAACAGGATTTCAAGAATCTGTTCAATGGCATTATCGGCGACCTCTGATTTCAATGAACAGCCCCCGGCACCGGCATGACCGCCGCCCCCAAATCGGGCCAGAAGGTTTCCAATATTGACATGACATTGCCTGTTAAAAAGGCTATGGCCGATACTGAGCAGTACATGTTTGTGTTCAGGACCGTCAAATCTGATTTTTACACTGGCAATGCTTTCCGGGAAGAGTGAATAGGTTAGAAAGCGGTTGCCATCTGGCACGGTATCAAGGGATCTGAAATCGGTAATTGATATGTTGTGAAGTATTTTTGTATGCTTCAATAAATGTTTTTTATAGGCTGCATTTTCTACAACGACTCTGCTGCAGCGCTTCTTGACTTCCAGATCTTCAAGGACATGGTCAATGTCTGTTCCCATCAAAAGACCAACCAATTTGTTCCAATAGGGCACATCTTTATAATCCTGGTTCCTGATGGTCATGGATAAAACAATATACGGATATTTTTCAGGGTACCTTACCTGATCCTGATTCAGATCAGCAGAGTCAATGATATCCGTATGAAAGACCAGTTCATCAAAATGGTTATCCAGTTTATCCTGTTTTTTATAGTATTTATAAACAACACCGGCAGCAGAAGGCGCAATTTCAAATCCACCTTTAAAGTCTTTTTGCGGCTTGTTTGAGATATGGTGGTCAAACCATAAATTGCAATTTGGCGAATAGGGGAGATTTGCAAGGATATCGCCTTTTAGGATACTGGCTTTCCCGGTTTGGATCTCACTGGGTTCAACCCAATAAATATCCGTATCAATATTTTCAGCCTGACAAATCAGGACAGCACATACAATTCCGTCAAAATCAGGCCTGGTGACTATTCTCATCATAGATTAACTCTTTTCGAATCTAATATAATACCCGCATTATTTTATTCATCATCAGTTCATTATTGCTTATTGATAATGCATAAAAAAGGACTTTTCAAGAATGATTTTTGCAGGGCTCTTGATGAAGTTCTTTTAATTTTTAAGTTTCATACTATTATTAAAGCTTTTCTGCTTGACCCATACTGGCTTTTCTGGTTTTATCATTATCAGTGAAGTATCTGGTTTTATTTTCATTTTTTTATATAAGAGATTGAGACTGTGGCAGAAATAGAAATAGATATTGATCAGAGTTAGGTATGAATGAAGACATGCTGGATGAAAATTATTTTTATTCAATTGAACATCGACGGGCAACAACAATAAAAATCAAACGGTCTATTTTTATTTGCACCCTGGAATATGTGGGCTCCATTGAAAAAGCAAAAAATTTTATTTCCCGGATTTCGAAAGAGAATAAAACCGCTACCCATAATTGCTGGGCATATATTTTGGGAGAAAAAGGGGATATTTTTCATTGTTCTGATGCAGGAGAACCCTCGGGAACTGCCGGAAAACCCATGCTGAACACAATGCAAAGCCATGGCATGACCAATATTGCAGCCGTTGTGACCCGGCATTTCGGTGGTGTTAAGCTTGGTGTAAGAGGATTGATTGAAGCCTATTGCGCTTCTGTGAAAAATACCATAGAGCTGAAAAAACTTAAAAAACTGATCCGGACAGTCACCATTCTTATTGAGGTCTCCTATGGGTTTAATGATACTCTGCTCAATCAGATAAAAAACTATTTGAGCAGGATTAAAGATACGACCTACACAGATAAAATTGTTCATACGGTTGAAATTGAGCTTAAAAATTTTGCTAAGGTGGACAGGCTTCTCTCTGAATATCAATCCAGGGGAAAATTGAAATTCAGCAGGATACCGAAAGCGAATAAAATTCCGGCTTAAAAAGATATTGACAATCATTTTTATTTAAGTATTATTAAATTTTAATTAATTATACTTAAAAATGGTGAGTCTATGAAAATAAAACTCGGTGCACTTCTCAGAGCTATCAGAACTTCAAGACAATTGACGATCAAAGAAGTTGCAGCAAAGGCCGGTGTCAGTTCCAGTTTGTTGTCGCAAATAGAAAGAAACCGGATATCTCCTTCCCTGGATACCTTGTTACAGGTTTTAGAAGTATATGGTATCCCACCGAATAAATTTTTTAAAGATTATGAAACCAATTCCCGGGTTGAGATTATCAGAAGGGATGATCGGAAGATTTATCAACGAAAAGGCTTTAAATATGAAAAGCTTTGCGGCGATAGTCAGGCCAAGGGAAACCATTCTTTTAATGCCTTTTTTCTGGAGCTTTCGCCCGGCCAGCAGAGAGGGGATGCAAGTGACGGACATCTTGGGCGTGAGCTGGGGATTGTTGTTGAGGGATCGGCACAGCTTGTTTATGGTGAAGAGACATACGAAATTCATAGAGGCGACTCCGTTTCCTTTTTTTCAGAAATACCTCATGTAATTAAAAATTCATCCGATCAGATTTTCCAGGCATACTGGGTGGTTACACCAGCCGATGGGGAAGATTATTTTGGAGATAAAATATCATAATATTTGGAGAGAATCATGGGAAAAACCATTGCCGAAAAAATTTTTGAAGCCCATTTAGCAGATGAGCTCTTTGGAGATGTCAGTGTTTTGAAACTGGACAGGGTTTTTTGTCATGAAATCACAACCCCGACAGCCATCCGCGACCTTGTGTCAAGGGGTAAGGACCGGGTGTTTGATCCGGATAAAATTAAAGCGGTTATTGATCATGTGACCCCTGCCAAAGATTCTAAAACTGCCATGCAGGGTAAAATTCTGCGGGAATGGGCAAAACGGCATGGTATCAAAGATTTTTTTGATATTGGCCATAATGGCATCTGCCATGCCATATTTCCCGAGAAAGGATTTGTTCAGCCCGGATTCACCATTATTATGGGAGATTCTCATACCTGCACACATGGGGCGTTTGGGGCTTTTGCCGCCGGTGTCGGAACAACAGATCTTGAAGTGGGTATTTTAAAAGGGGTCTGTACGTTTAAAACCCCACAAACCTATAAGATTGAGATTATTGGAACGCTGCCAAAAGGCGTATTTGCCAAAGATATTATTCTTAAAGTCATTAAAGAAATAACCGTAAACGGGGCCACTAATATGGTCATTGAATTCAGAGGGAATATCGTGGATGAGATGAACATGGATCAGCGGATGACCCTTTCCAACATGGCGGTTGAAGCAGGTGCGACCAGTGGGATATGCCTTCCTGATATGACAACGGTTGAATACCTCTGGGAGTTTATTAAAGATGAATATTCGAGCAGGCAGGATGCGCTGGATACATTTTCCAGGTTTAGATCGGATGATGATGCTGTTTATGCAAAACATAAAACAATCGATGTGAGTGATCTTGAGCCATTAACAACCTTTGGATATAAGCCGGACAATGTAAAACCCGTATCCCAAATGAAAGGAATACGGCTCGATCAGGTCTATATCGGTTCATGTACCAACGGGCGGCTTGAAGATCTCAGAATTGCTGCAAAAGTTCTTGAAGGGCATATCATCAACGACCATGTTCGAGGGATTGTATCTCCTGCCACACCCAAAATATTTTCACAGGCCATGGAAGAAGGTATTCTTAAAACTTTCATGGATTCAGGTTTTTGTGTGACAAATCCCACTTGCGGTGCCTGCCTTGGTATGAGCAGCGGAGTCCTTTCAGATGGTGAGGTGGCTGCTGCCACAACCAATAGAAATTTCAACGGCCGTATGGGCAAGGGTGGTATGGTTCATTTGGTGAGTCCGGCAACAGCAGCAGCAAGTGCGATTAAAGGCGAAATTTTTAACTCCAGTCTTTATTGTAAATAAGGAAGATAATAATGAAAGAATTTAAAGGGAATGTATTGTTTCTTGATCGTTCTGATATCAATACAGATGAAATCATTCCGGCCAAATACCTCACTGAAATTGAAAAAGCAGCCATGAAACCGCATTTGCTTGAAGATTTACAATTAGATGGCTTTCATCCGAAAGCGGATATTAAAGAAAAGGCTGTGATTGTTACGCAAGACAATTTTGGATGCGGATCTTCAAGAGAGCATGCTCCCTGGGCTCTTGAAGAGAACGGTATTTACGTTGTGATCGCCTCAAGCTTTGCAAGAATATTCAGACAGAATATGTTCAATTGCGGTATGCTTGCCATTGAACTTTCCAAAGACCGGATCAATACTATTTTTAAAGAATTTGGAAAGAGCAATGTCCAGATCGCAGTGGATGTTGAAACGTCAGTGATCATGATTCAATCAAAAGATCAAACAAAAAAAATTGAATTTCAAATTTCAGAATTCGACAGAGCACTTATTAAAACCGGTGGATGGGTAGAGTACGCAGATAAGCATTATTAGATTCGCAAGCTATCTTCCGCCGCTCCATTTAAGACGGGTTTTTAAAACTTTAAAATAGGACTGCTCTTCAAAAGAGAGCATCTTTATGTCGTCTCTGCTTTTTTTGATAAAGATTTTATCTTTTGGATCCATTTCAAACCCCTCCTGGCCGTCAAGGGTGAGGATTATATTTTCAGGACTGCCTTTCAGACGAATTTCAATTTTTGTTGAGTCCGGTATGATCAACGGTCTGTTCGTCAGTGTAAACGGGCAGATCGGGGTCAGGATAATGGAAGGAACTTCCGGACTCACCACGGGGCCACCGGCTGCCAGGGAATAGGCCGTAGAGCCCGTTGGAGTTCCGACAATCAGGCCGTCAGCCCTGTAAGTTGTCAAATAGATCGAATCAAGATATACCGCACATGAAGCCAGTCTTGACAAGGCTGATTTGTTAATCACCGCATCATTGAGGACATCCACATCAATAATTTGTTCATTGCCGCGGACAACTTTGATATTAAGACGGGTTCTTTTTTGAATGAGATATTTCCCCTCAAGCAGTGAAGCTACTGCCTCAAAAAGATTGTCTTCAGTGGTCTCGGCCAGAAATCCGACTTCACCGAATTTGACGCCCATCAGGGGAATTCCCCGGTTTTCTATGAATCGCGCAGCACTCAAAAAAGTGCCGTCTCCGCCCAGGACAATCATGCACAAAAGATCTTCAGGAATGTCTTTGTTCTTTGAATGCTGGATATCGATGATAACACACTGGTTTCCCAGTCTTATTTTAAGCTCACGGGCTTTTTTTTCAGCGTGGGCATCATTTTTTATAACAAGCCCGATCCGGTTAGTATTCATGATTTGTTCGTTGCCTCCATCATGTAATCTGCAACGTTTATTGCAGTATATACATCATAAAGTCAAGTTTAAAGGTTAGAGGTTAGAGTGATGGCCGTAGATTTAAAAATTACGGAAACATTCTTATTCAAAATTAATTGAACGAGGGGCATTGATTTTTTATTGCATTAGTGGGTTTTCAATGCTTATATAAAGGGATTATATAGTGATGATATTCACGAAATAATTTCAAAAAGAAATTCCAGGGAAGTTGAACTATGGCACATCACACCAATAAATCCGGCTATACTCGTCTGATTGATCGCCTAAACCGGTTTCCGCAGGGCGCCCCCCCTTCTATACTGCTGGATAAAATCCTGGCCATGCTGTTTTCAGAAACAGATGCGTATCTGGTTTCCCTGCTTCCCATCAAACCTGTTACTGCTGACAAAGCAGCTAAAATCTGGAAAATGAGCCTGCCCAAAGCCCGGAAGGTTCTGGACCGGCTCGCGTCCCGGGCTATCCTGGTGGATATTGATCAAAAAGGCACTACCCAATATGTCCTGCCTCCACCCATGGCTGGCTTTTTCGAATTCTCTATGATGCGGGTGCGGCACGATATAGACCAGAAGGTGTTAAGCGAGCTATTCTACCAGTATCTGAACGTGGAAGAGGATTTTATAAAAGATCTTTTTACTATGGGTGATACTCAACTGGGTCGTGTATTTATCCATGAACCTGTGCTGTCCAATGAGAATGCGATTCATGTTCTGGATTACGAGCGGGCATCACAGGTTATTAAAACTGCATCCCACATGGGTGTAAGCACCTGTTACTGCCGTCATAAGATGTATCATATAGGTAAAGCCTGTGACAGACCTATGGATATCTGCATGACATTTAACACGTCTGGCAGATCTCTGATAAAATACGGTCATGCCCGTGCAGTAGGTGTTGCAGAAGGGGTGGACCTTCTTGCACAGGCATATGAATCCAGCCTGGTCCAGTTCGGCGAAAATGTCAGGGATCGGGTTAATTTTATTTGTAACTGCTGCGGATGCTGTTGTGAAGCCATGATTGCTGCTCGCCGGTTTTCAACATTCAATCCGATACACACTTCTAATTTTATTCCGAAAATCAATAGTGATTCCTGCACTGGCTGTGGCAAATGTGTTACCATTTGTCCGGTGGAAGCCATGACCCTGGTGTCGGCCAATGATTCTGAAAAACCAAAAAAGAAAAAAGCCCGCCTTAATGAAGATATATGTCTTGGATGCGGTCTTTGTGTCCAGGCATGCACGGAAGACAGCCTTGAACTTAAATCCTTGCCCCAGAGGGTCATTACTCCATTGAATGGGACCCACAGAGCTGTAATGATGGCCATTGAACGGGGAAAACTCCAGCACCTGATTTTTGATAATAAGGTGTTGTTCAGCCACCGGGCCCTTGCAGCGGTTCTGGGGGTAATTCTGAAACTGCCTCCTGTAAAACAGATTCTGGCCAGTCAACAGATAAAGTCCCGTTATCTTGAAGCTCTGATCTCATACACGGAAAGTTCCGGTGTTATATGAGAAATATTTCTTTGGCAGTCTGGTTTTGATACTTTTATTTTAAAGTTAATATTTTCACGGATAATATTAAGAGTAATCTTTTATTTTTATATGCGATTTCCCTGTTAATGTGCCTGGGCCCAGTTTTCACCAGTTCCAAAATGGACTTCCAGTGGAACTTTAAGGGGGTGAACATTTTCCATGACGTTTTTTGCAAGCTCAATCAACTGGTCTTTTTCTTCAAACGGGGTTTCAAATATGATTTCATCATGGACGGACAGGAGCATTTTTGAGACCATGTTGTTTTTTTGTAAGGCAGCGTCCATTTTTATCATGGCAAGTTTGATTAAATCGGCAGCACTGCCTTGTATCGGTGTGTTGACGGCTGCCCGTTGCGCAAAGTTTCGAACATTTACATTGGAAGAATTGATATCATCCAGGCGCCGTTTTCTCCCGAAAATCGTAAAGACCTCACCGGTTTTTTTAGTCTCTTCTATGGTATCATCAATAAATTTCTTTACGCCGGAATACCGCTTAAAATAATTATCAATATAGGCATTGGCCATCTTACGGCTGATGGAAAGATCGTTGGCCAGCCTGAATCCGCTCATGCCGTATACAATACCGAAATTAATGGTTTTGGCCTGGCTTCTTAAATCCTGAGTAACAAATTGAGGCAAAACCTGGAAGATTTCCAGGGCAGTCCTGGTGTGAATATCTTCACCATTGTTAAACGCTTCAATGAGGATTTCATCTTGGGCGCAATGGGCCAGGATTCGAAGTTCTATTTGGGAATAGTCTGCTGAAATCAGCAGATGACCTTCTTTAGGGATAAAGGCTTTCCGGATTTTTTTACCTTCCTTTTTCCGGATGGGGATATTTTGAAGATTTGGCTTGGAACTGCTTAAACGGCCTGTCACGGTAATGGTCTGGTTAAATGAGGTATGGATTCTTCCCGTCTCTTTATTGATGAGCCGATACAAGGCATCCACATAGGTTGATTTGAGTTTGCCAAGGGTTCTGTATCTTAACATTTTTTCAGGCAGTTCGTGGGTCTGCGCAAGCTTGGTAAGGACTTCCACATCTGTTGAATCACCGGTTTTCTTTTTTGTTTTTTTAATGACTTTTAACTTTAATTTTTCAAACAGAATGATCCCCAGCTGCTGGGAAGAATTGATGTTAAATTCTTCACCGGCAAGGGAATAGATTTTTTTTTCAAGGTCTTTCAGTTCTAAATTAAAGGTGTTGGAAAGATGTTTTAATACATTTGGATCTACTTTAATCCCTTCCATTTCCATGTTTGCCAGAACCGTGATAAGTGGCACCTCGATTTTTTCCATTAGATAGGAAAAGCCCTGATTCTTTATTTCCTTTTTAAAATGCTGGTAGGCCATAAAAGTGATGTCAGCATCTTCACTGGCATAATTCACTGCTTCGGAAATCGGGACTTCCTGGAAACCGATCTGGTTTTTGCCTTTACCGGCCACCTCTTCATAGGAAATGGTTTTATAACCAAAAAGATTCATGGCAATACTGTCAAGGCTGTGACCCCTTACAGACGGATTTAAAAGATAAGATGCAATCATGGTATCAAAGGCAATCCCCTGCATGACAATACCGAATTTTGACAGGACAATATAGTCATACTTGATGTTTTGTCCGACTTTTTTAATATCCGGGTTTTCAAGGACAGGCTTGAAAATTCTTAGTATGTCGCCTTTTGAGGGCTGTTCTAATTCGTCGGGAAAGGTGTGGCCGATGGGAATGTAAAACCCCTGGTTTTTCCTGAAAGAAAAGGAAATCCCCACAAGTTGCGCCTTCATGGGATGCCTGGAGGTGGTTTCCGTATCAATGGCAAAAATTTCTTTGTTTTCAAGAACCTGGGCCAGTTTTTCAAGCTCTTTGATTGTTGTCATCAGTTTATATATTTTTTCGGATTTATCTGCATTTTGTGCAAATTCTGCGGCAAGGGCTTTGAATTCAAATTCCTGGAATAATTCGAATGCTTTTTTCCTGTCAAACGCTTCCAGTTTGAAATCTTCAACGTGTTTTTTTACAATAACAGATGTATCGATGGTGGCAAGGTTGCGGCTTAAAAGCACAATATTTTTGCTGTTGCAAAGATTTTCATATAATTTTTTCTTTTTTCTAAGACTGTCAAGATTTTCATAGATATTTTCAATGGAGCCAAATTGGGCAATCAGCTTTACAGCCGTTTTGGGTCCGACTCCCTGAACACCGGGAATATTGTCCGCACTGTCTCCGGCAAGCCCCAGAACATCGATAAACTGTCCAGGTTCTATTCCCATGTCTTCTTTTATTTTTTTCGCATCCTTTATGGTGTCTTTCATGGGGTCCCACAGGGTGCATTTCTCGGTAATAAGCTGGATAAAGTCTTTGTCACCGGTAACCATGACCACTTCAAACCCTTTTTTCTGTGCTATTTTTGAATATGTTCCCACAAGATCGTCTGCTTCAAATCCCTGTTTTTCAACAATGGGAATATTTAATGCCGCGATTATTCGTTTGATATCAGGAATCTGAATCACAAGCTCTTCAGGCATGGGCGGACGGTTGGCCTTGTATTGATCATACATTTTATGTCTGAATGTGGGACCTTTAACATCAAACAGGACTACTGCATACTCAGGACTATTGTCTTTCAATAATTTTAACAGGATTCTGGTAAAACCAAATGTGGCATTGGTCGGATGCCCTTTTGATGTGGAAAGACTTTTGATGGCATGAAATGCACGATACAAGAAAGCACTGCCGTCGATGAGGAATATTTTTTTGGGATTTGCCATAGTAACACCTTTTTTTAGAGATTGAATTTTTATTCAATCAAAGGCATATATACTATCTTTTTTATTAAAGGAGAAGTATATTTGTGTGATGGATCAAAAAGTCAAAACAAGAAAAGAAAAAAGGCGTGAGAAAAAGTCAAAACAATGTCATTGCTGTGACCAGGAATTTGTGTTCTGCTGGAATTGCAGATGTGGGTTTTCCATGTGCCAGGAATGCATGTATGAGAATCTTTGGGGCATGACCTGTAACGGGATTACCTGGGAATGCCCTGATTGTGGAGAACAGAACGGGTATGGCAATCAGTAAAATTTTTAAAAGGAGATACTATGGCAAAGAAAATTAGTGTTGGAGCTTTGATATCAGGCGGCGGGACAAACCTTCAGGCAATTATCGATGCATGCCTCAACAACTCGATTGATGCTAACATCCTTTTTACAGGCTCTGACAATCCCGGTGTGAAGGGGCTGGAACGTGCTCAAAAAGCCAATATTGATACCTTTGTAGTGGATTATTCTCAAATTATCCGATCCTGCAAAAAAGGGATAAAAGAGACAGATCTTCCAAAGGATTTCAATTTAGAGGAGATTCAGTCAAAACAACAACTGGTTGCAGGCGATGCATCAAAAGAACAGATTGCTTTTTTTTTAAAAAGCCGTGCCATCGCAGAAAGAAAGCTTTTGGATATAATTCTTGCTTATGACATGGATCTTCTCGTCCTGGCAGGATTTATGCGGGTGTTGACACCCTATTTTATTGACAGGATCAACACAGATCCGGGAATGTATAAAATAATGAATATTCATCCGGCGCTTCTTCCTTCTTTTCCCGGCACAGATGGATATGGAGACACCTTCGGTTACGGCTGTAAGGTCGGCGGCTGTACCGTCCATTTTATTGATTACGGGGAAGATACAGGCCCCATTATCGGTCAGAAAGCATTTGAAATCGAAGATGATGACACCCTTGATGATATAAAGAAAAAAGGCCTTGTAAAAGAGTGGGAACTTTACCCCCACTGTATTCAAAAATTTGCTGATTCTTTTTAAATCAATGGGGATGGCTGAAATGAATAAAAAACCAGGTAGAATTAACCGTTTGGAGCTTCCGAATCGAGTTGCTGGAAGTAGTGCCAGACAGGCGGATCTGGATCTGCTGTCCTTTGCACCCGAGAATTTTCTTGATACAACACATTTTGATACCGTCCGTTTCCCGCCACCATCATGGGCAGTTGGCGAATTCGAGCGCGCTGCAAAAAACGGATCGTTTGCGTATACGCCGTACCGTGGGAATGCTGCTGTGTTAAAGGCATTGGGTGATTCCCTAAGTCGATTTTTGGGAGTTGCCGTTGATCCGGAGCAAAACATTGTGTTGACTCCGGGGACACAGGCAGGTTTGTTTACGACACTGGCATCGCTTGCAGGAGATGGAGACCGTATTGCCCTGGTTGACCCTGACTATCTTTTTAACGCCCGGATTCTGCAATTTCTGGGAGCCGATATCGGATACGTCCCATTACATCAAAGCAGCACGGCACCCAGCATTGACCTTGAGGCACTGGAATATGAGTTTGCTGAAAACGGTGCCCGTGTGCTGGTTTTTTCAAATCCCAACAACCCCACCGGATATATTTATCCCAGACATGTTCTTGAAGAAATGGCAAAGCTGGTTTTATGCTACGATGTAACTATAGTAGTTGATTCTCTTTATTCACGGCTTGTTCATAAACCACACCAATATACTCATTTTGTCTCATTGCCGGGGATGCAAGAGCGCGTGATTACGTTGCTAGGGCCTAGCAAGACAGAGTCTCTCAGTGGCTATCGGCTGGGAGTTGTAGTCGGACCAGCACAATTGATGCCCCGGCTTGAAAATGTTCTTTCGATTACCTCTTTAAGAGCACCGGCCTACGCGCAGCATCTACTTCCAATCTGGCTGCGTGATGATAACGAGTGGTTACAAAAACGGTTGCCGGAGTTTACCTCATTGCGCACAATGACAATTGAAAGTTTGCGCCGATTGCCCTGGTTGCAGCTTGAAGCTCAGGCAGGTACCGCCTATGTGTGGCCGGATGTATCTGCATTACAGATGAGCGATTCTGAGGTTGCAAAGGCCTTGATGAAAGAGGCTGCAATTCTGGTCAGTCCCGGCTATCAGTTTGGTATACAGGGGGATGGTCATTTCCGACTTTGCTATGCCCGCGATGAAAATGAGTGGTCGTCAGCCCTGGATCGTATGGTTGGTGTGTTGAATGCCCTTGCTGTTGAACGCGGCCTGGAAGGAGGTGTTTAGTGGTGCAGCCGTCTTTGAAGATTTGTTTCTTAATCTAAGTCTGAACAGGATTTCATATCCACATTCCGTGGATCAGTTGATCAGTTTGAGCATCAGTGGTACGGCTGTCATGGTTCCTATGGTTGATCCCAGATTAGTAAAAATAACCACCAGAAGAATCCGGGTCACATTATTGCGCCAGAAGCCTTTTATGGATACGATATCTTCAGGGATTGCTTCAAGGTCTTTTATTTTTGGTTTTCTGGAAAAGGCTTCCACAAGTCCGGATACCCAACCTGCTGCAATCATAGGATTTAAAGAGGTTAAAGGGGCTGCAAGTATTGATGAGATAATGGTAAGGGGATGAGCAAGAGCAAGAGCAGCGCCAATCCCTGCAAAAATGCCATTGGCAGCGATCCAGATCCAGATCATATCAGTTCCTGCATTTTTACCCTCCATTAGAAATCCTGCTGCGAATAGCAGAAAAATGGCTGCCGGAATAGCCCATTTTAAAATTTTTCCGGTCTTACCTGCCGGGGGGATCTTATTGAGTTCATCAAGGTCTATCTTTTCATTGCCGGCAAGATATTTTTTAATTCCCGGGGTATGGGCAGCGCCCACAACAGCAACGATTTTTTCACCCGGGGCAGATCTGATTTTTTCTGCCAGGAACTGGTCCCTTTCATTGATCAGGGTTTTTTCAATAATGGGATGTGTCTTTTTTACATCTGACAAAAGAGTTTGAAGGATATCTTCCTGCTTCATTTTTTCAATATCTTCTTCATTAATATCATCGGAGGCACCAAAAGAGAAGACAAGGGAGAACATGAGCTTTAATTTTTCCCACAGTCCCATTCCGCTCCAGGCCCTTGAAAGGGTAATCTGGATTTCACGATCCGAGGGAACGATTAAGGCATTGATTTTTTCTGCTGCATTGATGGCATTGATCATTTCCTGGCCGGGTTTGATATCAAATTTATCAGCCATCTTTTTCTGGAAAGAGGCCAAAAGAAGGTTCACAAATAAAAGCAGTGCTTTTTTCTCCTTAATGACCTTTACAATATCCATGTTGCGCCACCTGTCCGCATCTTTGAGTGAGGCAAGCCTTGTTCCGCAAAGTTCGACACAGACAGTGTCCGGGGTTTGTTCATGGATGGTATTTTCCACAAGCTTAGCACTCTGTCTTGACACATGAGCAGTGCCGATTAGAATTATCTCTTTTCCACTACAGGATATTTGGCTTACCATGCCGTCTTTTTTTTCTTCCTTATTTACTTTACTCGGTTTATCCGATCTTTCTGGGGAGAAATTTTCCATGAACCTTATAAACCCTTTCAAATCAATTAAAATAGAATCGTATTATAACCATTATCTGATCCATGGCAATATAAAATCATCCAAATTCTTGACCTTGACCAACAGTTTTGATATTCAGATCATTATGAAATCAATTGACGAACAGATATTGAGAGCGACAAAGGAGATGATAGTCAAATTCATTGAAATGGGAAGGCTGTCTCCATCAAATCTTCATGAAGCATTTAAAGATATTTATGCCACTGTCGATGAAACCGTCAAAAAAAATGTGAACAAAGCAGCCCCTTCTAATGACCAACAGGACTGAAGAAGCTTTAAGGCAAGGCCTGATAAAAGGCTGGAAAGGTCTTGTCTGGCTGTTAAAGATTATACTTCCCGTCTCTTTTGCCACCGCCCTGCTGGTTCATTTCGGGATTATTTATAAACTTGATTTTCTTCTGACACCGGTCATGACCTGGCTGTCCCTGCCGGCATCTGCCGCCCTTGTCTTAATTATCGGTCTTTTTACCGGGCCCTACGGAGTCGTGGCAGCTCTTTCTGTTATGACCTTTTCCATGGAACATATGATCCTGATCGCCATTTTTATCTTGATATCCCATAACTTGATCCAGGAAAGTATTATACAGGGAAATTCTGGTATTAATCTTTTTTTTGCAGCTTTTTTCAGATTATTCATGGCTTTGATTGTCACCTTTGTTTGTGCAAAAATTATGGGTGTAACACCTGAATCGGGTGGGGCGGTGGGCTTAGGAGCCTATCCGCAGGAATCAAAACCGTTTATGGTAATGTTGAAGCTATGGGGATGGGGAACCTTTAAACTGACAGTCCAGATTTTTTGTATTATCATGCCGCTGATGGTAATTCTGGAATTGGCGAAAACGTTTAATATTATAACCTTTATAACTAAAATGGCATCTCCGGCTCTCTCTGTTATGGGTTTGAGCCGTTCAACCGGGATGCTGTGGCTGACAGCCTCTATTTTCGGGCTGGCCTATGGTGCGGCAGTCATTGTTGAAGAGACTCAATCCAATGAGTATAAAAAAGAGGACTTAACCAAACTTCATCTGTCCATTGGAATCAACCATGGCATGATTGAAGACCCTGCCCTGTTTCTGCTTTTAGGGCTGCCGGTATTCTGGTTGTGGATTCCAAGACTGGTTGCTGCCATCATCGCTGTCTGGCTGTATTCATTTTTTTTATCTGCAAGGAGGCTTTATGCTAAGCGAGCTTGCCATAAAAAATTTTGCGATCATTGATGACATACGGATTTCATTTCAAGACGGATTTTCCGTATTAACCGGAGAAACCGGTACGGGAAAGTCAATCATTATTGAGGCAGTCAATCTGTTGCTCGGCGGTAGAGCTTCGGCTGATCTGGTGAGAGCAGGCTGTGACAATGCAGAATTGGAGGCTTTCTTTGATTTTGATGAGCATTCACGGGCTGCCATGATTTTAAAAAAGCAGGGCATTGATGGTTCGGAGGGCCTGATTGTCCGCCGGGTTATCTCATCTTCGGGCAAAAGCCGTGTGTTTATCAATTCAAGGCAGTCAACCCTGGATCTTTTAAAACAGGTGACCTTCAATCTTGCCGGTATCTCAAGCCAGCATGCCCACCAGGGGCTTTTAAAAGAAGAAAACCACCTGGATATTTTAGATGAGTTCGCAGAGACGGCAGGCCTGAAAAATGAAGTCAGAAGCCTGTACCAGACCATTCTCCCTTTGAAGAGAAAGATAAGAGAGCTTACCCAAAGTCTGGATGCAAAAAGAAAAGAACAGGATTTTCTGGAGTTTCAGATAAATGAAATCAGTGATGCTGCTATTTTGCCCAATGAAGATGAAGATCTTGAAAAAAAGCGTAAGGCATTATTGAATGCATCAAAAATATTTGAAGCAGTCAATCGTTCCATCCATGAGATCCATGACAGGGAAGGGTCTCTTATCGAGAGACTGTCTTTTTTGAGAAATGGTATGGAAAAAGTAAGTATGGCGGATGAATCTCTTGAAAAAATTGCACAGCAGTTTTCCAGTACCATATTTGAGTTGCAGGATATTGCCAGTGAATTAAGGGATTTCTCTTCTACCATTGATCTTGATCCGGCCTCCCTTGAGATAACGGATCAAAGACTGGACCTGATTTCCAGGCTGAAAAGAAAATATGGCGGAAGCCTTGATGCGTTGTTTGATGCATATGAAGACATGCGACGAAAGCTCTTTCACACTACTGAGATTGAAAGTCAGATAAAAGCCTTTGAAAATGATATTCAAGTTTTTTCAAAAAAGATCGAGCAAAAGGCAAAAAAGTTATCAGCCTTAAGAAAAACAGCAGGAAAAAAATTATCTAAACTTGCAAAAGCTGAATTGGATGCCCTTGAAATGGGAAAAGCAAAGTTTGAAGTTGCCTTTTCCAGCGGGATCACAAATGACTTGGAAGATATTGCGACAGCTGATCGGGAAAAAATAGGGCCGGACGGAATGGATAAAATCCGCTTTCTTCTCAGTCCAAATCCTGGTGAAGCATTAAAGCCGCTTGTTAAAATTGCTTCAGGCGGCGAGCTGTCAAGAATTGTTTTGGCATTAAAGGTGGTTTTATCAAAAAGTAAGTCCCTGGAAACATTGATTTTTGACGAAGTGGATGCCGGTATCGGGGGGGCAATATCTGAAAAAGTCGGTCTTAAATTAAAACAATTGTCTCAAAAGCATCAGGTGGTCTGTATTACGCATCTGGCCCAGATTGCAAAATATGCCGCAAACCAGTTCAGGATATCCAAAGATGTGATCGATGGGCGGACCTTCACAGCCATTGTCCCCTTGGCAGAAGAGACTGCGAGAATTGAAGAAATTGCCAGGATGATTGGCGGGGCCAGTATTACAGACGCAACCCTGACCCATGCCAGGGAGCTTCTTGAACAGACATCATCTTGACAAATGGTCATATATGGTTAATTTAAATAGTTATTGAAAAGTTGAATAAAGGAGTTTTTATGCCAATATATGAATTTAAATGCTCAAAATGCGAAGAATTTTTTGAAGTTCTTGTAATGGGCTCAAATAATGATGATACTGCTGCTTGTCCCAAATGCAAATCAGAGGAATTTGAAAGAGTTGTTTCCAAAACCAATTTTGCCATAGGAAGTTCATCTTCAGGGCAATCCAAAGGTGTTCAGACCCAGGAAAGAGAATGCTCCAGCGGATCCTGCAAAACTTATACCGTTTCAGGTGAGACAAGATAGCCTCGCAAGATTCATTTACCATCCTAAGTTCTTCTCCATTTTAAATTTGATGTAAAGCAGCCGCATAAGGCAAAGGAGGTTTTTTTGAAAGAATTTGTCAAACTTGTAATTGACGGAAAAGAACTGTCACTTCCGGTGATTGAAGGTTCAGAAGGCGAGAAGGCGATTGATATCAGAAGCCTGCGGCAGGAGACAGGATATATTACATTTGATCCCGGATTCGGAAATACCGGAACCTGCAGAAGTACTATTACCTATATGGATGGGGAAAAGGGAATTTTAAGATACCGGGGTGTCCCGATTGAGCAGCTGGCCGAACATTCAACTTTTGTAGAAACCGCATTTCTCTTGATCTCAGGACATCTTCCCTCCCGGGAGGAATTAACCCGGACCAGTGTTTATTTGAACGATTTTTCTCCCTTGCACGAGAATATGAAAGCGTTTTACCAGAATTATCCCCCCAAAGCACACCCCATGGGAATTCTTTCAGCCATGGTCAATGCAATGAGAAGTTTTTATCCGGAACTGATTGATATTGAGGAGGATATGAACAAAACATATCTTCGTCTGATTTCCAAAATCAGGACAATGTCGGCAATGGCTTACAGGATTTCATTAGGGGAAAAGGTTGTCTATCCAAGGCCGGATCTGTGTTATTGTGCTAATTTTTTAAACATGATGTTTGACAATGTGGTGGTTCCTTATCGTATGGATGATGACATGGTCAGGGCCTTGAATGTCTTCTGGATTCTTCATGCCGATCATGAGCAGAATTGTTCCACCACAGCTGTAAGGGTTGTGGGAAGTGGTAAGGTCAATATTTATTCAGCGATTTCAGCAGGAATTTCAGCACTTTGGGGACCCCTGCATGGCGGAGCAAATCAGGCAGTGGTCAATATGCTCGAAAAAATCCATAACGACGGGATGACTGTCAAGGAGTGCATCTCAAAAGCAAAAGACAGCAATGACCCTTTCAGGCTTTATGGATTCGGGCACAGGGTTTATAAGACGCATGATCCAAGGGCAAAGATCATGAAAAAGATGTGTGATATTATCCTCGCAAAAACTAAAAGAAAAGACCCACTGCTGGATATTGTCCAACGGCTTGAGGAAACAGCACTAAAAGATTCGTATTTCAAAGACAAGAATCTTTACCCCAATGTAGATTTTTATTCCGGCATTGTATTGCGTGCCATGGGGATTCCCACCAATATGTTTACAGTTATGTTTGCCATAGGCCGCTTGCCGGGATGGATCGCTCAGTGGAAAGAGGACGTGGCTGACCCTGAGATGAGGATATCGCGACCGCGTCAGGTCTATACCGGTGATCAAAGCCGGGACTATATTCCCATTGATGATCGAGGTTAGTTAATCTACCCATGGTCCAGGTAATTGCTCACAGGGGTGCCAGAAGTATTGCACCGGAAAATACCCTGATCGCAGCTAAAATTGCTTATGAAACAGGTGCCGATCTTTGGGAGACAGATATAAATGCTACCCGCGACAGGCACCTGGTCCTGTTTCATGATAAAACTCTTTTAAGGTGTACCAATGCGGTGTCAAGGTTCCCGTCAAGGCCGTCATATCTTGTAAGGGATTTTTCTTTGGAAGATATTCAGCTCCTGGATGCAGGATCGTATTTTGTTGATACAGACCCTTTTTGTCAGATATCAGCAGGTAATGTTACAAAAAAAGCATTATCCTCTTTTAAAAAAGAACCCGTCCCCACCCTTGAACAAGGGCTTTTATTTACAAAAAAAATGAATTGGAAAATCAATCTTGAACTTAAAGATTATTCTTCTGCGTCCGGAGACTTATTTGTGCCTGATCAGACACTTGATATGATCTATCACACCCGGATTCCTTTGAACCAGGTGGTTATTTCGTCTTTTAACCATGACTGGCTCAAAAGGGTTATGAAAAAAGAACCTGATATTGAGGTTCAGGCCCTGGTTGGGGAAAATGATGCCGATCTCCTTGATTTCGGGGATTGGTCCTTTTTGACCTATAATGTCAACGCCAGTCTGATTGATTCAGAAAAGATTAAGCAGCTTAAAGCCAAAGGCAAGAAGATTAACCTGTTTACCGTAAATGACCCCAAAGCCTTCTCACGGTTTGTAAATCTGGGTGTTGACGGTATAATTACAGGTTTTCCGCAATTATTCGCCACAGGATCCTAATAAAAGAATGCTTTGAACGCCTGGATGGTAACCTCAATATCTTCGGTTGATATATCCAGGTGAGTCACAAGTCTTAAATCATTGCTTTTATCAATGAGGATTCCCTTTTCCTTTAAAAAATCACAAAGAACGTCCATATCCGCCTTGATGTCTGCAAAAAGGATATTGGTTTGAACCGTCTCCATATTGATGTGAATATTATCAATTTTGGATAATCCTTTGGCCAGGGTCAGGGCATTTTCATGGTCTTCTTCAAGTCGTTGAATATTGTTTAAAAGGGCAAAAATACCTGCGGCTGCAAGGATACCTGCCTGTCTCATGCCGCCGCCCAAAACCTTTCGCCAGCGCCTTGCTTTTTTTATCTGATTTCTTGACCCACATAGAACAGACCCTACAGGAGCGCCCAGGCCTTTTGACAGGCAGCAGGAAATCGTGTCAAAATATTTTGTGATCTCTTTGGCGTCAACCTTAAGTTTTACGGCAGCATTAAAGATTCTTGCCCCGTCAAGATGAAGCATCAGCCTGTTGTCTATTGCGAATTTATTTGCTTTTTTAAGATAATCCAAAGGCAGTACTTTTCCGGCCTGGGTATTTTCAAGGCATAAGAGTTTTGTATTGGCATAATGGAAATTATCGGGTTTGATAAATTGTGATACCTTTTCAAGATTTAAGGTTCCGTCCTTTTCAAAATCCAGGGGCTGGGGCTGAATACTTCCAAGCACTGCCGCGCCACCGCCTTCATACCGGTAAGTATGGGCGTGCTGCCCCACAATATATTCATCTCCTCTTTCACAATGAACCAGCAGGGCCAAAAGATTGCTCTGGGTGCCGCTGGTACAGAAAATGGAACTTTGTGTTCCCAGCCGTTTGGCTGCAAGGGCTTCAAGCTCATTCACGGTGGGATCTTCTCCATACACATCATCGCCCACCTCAGCCTTCATCATTGCTTCCATCATGTCAGCCGAAGGTTTTGTGACGGTATCGCTTCTTAGATCAATTTGTTTCATTATTTTTTCAACTTTCTATAAATAGTGTATTGCCTGTTGTTACCATGTTTTTATCAGAATTTCTATGAACACTTATGAAAAGAAAATAAAACAACAATGATTTGCGCAAGCAACGTTACCCTCGCCTATGGCAAGAGGTTTTGTTCAAAGACGTCAATATAAAGTTGTACAGAATTATGATGCTAAGGGATGCACTTTATGCCAAACCTGATTTTTCCGGATTTGCGGGCTCGTACGGTGACGGTTCGAATCGAGAATTCCGAGCTTCGCTTCAGCAGTGTGACGTCTCCTTCATGTCCGGGAATTTTTGCCCGGTCGATTTCTTCCCAGGGGATCACACGCTTTTCCTCAATTGGCAGATGAATCGCTTTGTCTGCCGGTTTTTATTTTAAGCGCCAGGCATGGGCGCAACAAGACTTTATATCCACGTACTTTAACAAAATTAACGATTTTAGAGAATTGGTTTTTTGATTAAGTTCAAGCCCCCAATTAATTTAGTTTAATCTGCCAAGTCCTTCCTGAATCAATTATATTTCCACCAAAGTTGATCAGTCGAAATGCCTTTACAAGCTTTAGAAATGTTGCTAAGAAATTCTTGATTCAATTTTTTTTATTTTAATAGTCAGATATGCCCCATATTTTAAAGATATGCGGTTGATTATCAATATTTAGAATGATATGCGGACAACCGCTCAACTACTTGTTATTTTTTTTAATTAATTCAATTTTACCAAGGAGTTTAATATGGCGAGTAAAACTTATAATAAAAAGGTCGATATAACCAAAATAGCCAACTCTGTAGAAGGCTGGTTCAGACAACGACAATTTGAGATTCAAAGCCAGAAATTAGAAGAAACATGCATGATTCAAGCAAAAAAATCTGGAATGTTAAGAAGTGCTTTAGGCGGGGCACGTGCATTTACCTTTATAATCAATTGTTCGTCAATTAGTACTGAAATTGACATGAAAACTGGTCAATGGGTTCAAAATATGGGTGCTGTTGGAGTAGGCACATTATTAACAGGAGGGTTAAGTTTAGTGGGAAGTGGTCTGGCTGCAGGATGGACAAAAAAAATAGAAACGGATCTTTGGCAATTTATAGAACAGCTAATGCTATCAGCACCAACAACGGAATTACAACAAGAAGATGAGGAATTACTGACATGTCCATATTGTGCTGAAAAAATAAAAAAACAAGCAATAATTTGTAGGTATTGCAAAAGTGAACTTAACAAATAATTACCTCCAACCCTTACTACTGGATGACAATTATTATTGAGGTTGTATATGCTTGAATTTGAAAGATTATATGAATTAAAAGTACTGTGTAACCATTGCAACAACCCTGAAATTTGCTATTTTGATGATCTTGATAATCTTTTAAAGTCGCACAAGCAGCAATATGTTCAACTGGCAAAAGAATTAAATCGTTTAGATTTAGAATCTTGGGTTTATTTAAAAAAAGAGTTTAGTCATGAATTATGTCAATATAGCGAAGATCGTGGGTGGTCACCACTTTTCAATAGACTCAACGAAGCTAAAGGTTATGGCTATCTCTTAGATAATGGGTGCAAAGAAGTTCAATTTATTCCATGCTCGAAAAAACAAGGAATAAAAACTCCAGATTTATTGGGATGGTATGGTGAAACAAAATTTCTATGCGAAGTCAAAACAATTAACAAATCAGACATAGAAATAAAACGTCGAAAAAATGGTTTATGTAAAGAAGTAAACTATGAGCTTAATGCAGGATTGCAATCTCAAGTTGAGATTGTAGTTAATAAGGCCATAAGTCAATTGAAAGCTTATAATCACGGATGTATCAAAAGAAGAATAGTGTATATCGTTGTTAATAATGATGATTGGCAACCAGAAGTTAGACCAATTATCTATAAAAATTTAAAAACCCTTGTTAATGATTTGGTTGAAAATCAAATTGAAATAGCAATACACCTTACAGAACCTTAATCATTTAAACTGAAGGATCATCGGGGTCACATCTTGAATTGTGAATTAAAAACAAAGAGTCTAATATTATCCACAATTGAAGGGGAACTCAACAATCAACATACACCGGGTTTCACCGGTGATGTTGGGTGTTCGTCCCAAAAGAACATGGGATTAATAAAAAACATAATCATACGAGATAAAGGTATTATTTTGTGTCTACTATAATCAGGAAAGATCAGAATTCAGTTAGAGATGATTTTAATCCAAAAACGAAAGCTGCTTTAGCTCATCGTGCGGGCTTTTGTTGTTCAAAACCCGAATGTCGGGCTTTGACTGCGGGCCCCAGTAACGATGGGCCGTTGGCCCTGACTAATATCGGTGTCGCTGCACATATCACGTCCGCTTCACCTAGTGGAGCAAGATACAATTCTTCTCTAACATCACAAGAGAGGAGTTCCTCAGAAAATGGTATTTGGCTTTGTCAAACTCATGCAAAAGAAATTGATGACGACGAGACCCTGTATACTGTAGAACTTCTTCAAGAATGGCAGAGGCAGGCAGAGGCTATAACTCGCAGCTTATTAGGTCAACCACAAGGGCAGATGCCATTTTATGTCGAGATAGAATTTTCTCTTCATAGAGATTCAAATGGTGGATTGATAGTTGGAGGTGTTACAAACCTTCCTGAAAAAACAAAATTAATGATCAATCTAAAACGATACTCTAACCAGCATCTACTCGGTCAGACTAAGGTTGCTGTATATAATAGCACATTTATTGCCGGTCCATTCACCAATAAAGAGCTACCTCATCCCCACGCTTGGTATTCAGTTGAGATACTGGCACATTTCAATCGACCATGGCAGCAACCTGATGTAGTTCTTTCCATAATTGGAATGAACGGTAAAGGTATCACGGGACAATTTGTTCAAGATGTTCATCCAGAATTGCCAGAATCTGAAAAAAGAGTATTTGGTGTTTTTAATCTTGTGCCTCCACTAGGGCCTACAGACACTCCACCTCAAGATGTTGATCTTGAAAAAGCGATAAACTTGGTGAAGACATCTCTCCTTGAAATTGACGGGAAAATATCATCGGAACCAGTAGGAGAGGTAGTGAGTCAGTTTATATCAGCCTCTGGAATAAGCACTCGTGATGGCTGGTCTGCAAAAATTATGGGAAACGGGAGCGTTCAAGTAACTTTCTTATTTTGGGATGGTGATTCTCAGGAAACAGCGGAATGGAATGTTGTGATACAGTCAGGTGAAGTCCATTATTTCAATCTTAGTGCTAAGTATATGAGCTATAATTCCAAGTGAATAAAACAAATGAGAGATTCCGAGATTCCGGGGCCATCTTACTTAATCCAATCGGGTAGCCGGGGGTTTTAATCCCCCAGCCCCCACAACACCCTGCATGCGGGTCCGCACAGGGCGTTTCACCAAGATTACCGGGCCGAGACCGAGTAA
>NZ_JAUWQB010000013.1 GCF_030611305.1 Desulfobacula sp.
GGGTGAAAGCCGATGAAGAATCATGTGATTGACAAATTGGGTTCTAAGATCATGGCCCATTGTAATACCTCCTTGATAAAAATTAATAAAACCGGCCGATGATTAAGCCGCAGGAAGTATTGTAGATTTATTTTGAAAAAAAGAAAATGTTGATTGAATTTTAGCAGTTGGGACGCACACTTCCGCGAAGCGGTTCAGTTCATAAACAAAGTGGCTACTCTTGGGCTGTTCTCAATTCCCCTTGTTTTCGAAATATTTTTAGCAAACAATTTAAACTAATTCTGGAAATGGTCTAAAAACCCTAGTATGCTCTAATTTATTATTTTCAAAATTCAATTATTTCCTTGACAGAAAGTTTTAGGTAATTATACTAATTTAGACTATAAAACGATTTTAGTTCAAAAACTTAATAAGGGGATAAAATTATGAAACCTGAAAAAGTTATATCTATTCTGGATACTGCAAAAAAAATGTTTGGACGCTATGGTCTCAGAAAGACAAGTATAGACGAGGTTGCTCGGATGGCGCGTGTAGCCAAGGGTACGATATACAACTACTTTGGCAGCAAAGACCAGGTTTACCTCGAAGTCCTTCGCCGGGAAACTAATGATATCATGAATAAGGTTTCATCTTCGGTGGCTCAGGAAGTTTCACCAAAGGATAAGCTTTCCGCATTTGCGCGTGCCAAGTTTAAATATATGCGGCAGGCAATAAATATTCTTAATCTTGACCGGGAAGGGATAGAGAACCTCTTACCCAGTGCTGAAAGCATCCGCAGTGATTTTATTGAGCGTGAAGTGAATTTAATCCATTCAATTTTAAAGGAAGGTATGGAAAAGGGTATGTTTCGCATTAATGATACTTTTTTGGCAGCAAGGGGTATTGCTTATGCCTTGAGGGGGTTTGAGCTTAACTGGCTGGTGCAGGAAAGCCAGGAAAAGATTGAGTATTATCTGGATGAATTAATGAATATTATTTTTTTCGGTATGGTGTGCAAAGAAAAACATTAAAGCAGCAGCAAGCGGATTTGTTTTTGTGAATTTTTTAACTATCAATATAGGTTCGTAAAATGGAAATAAGTATTTTGTATATATTCTTTTCTTTTTGCCTCTTTTCTATAATGGGATGGATTCTGGAAGTTTCTTACAGGTCTCTGTGTGCAGGGCGGTTTGTCAATCCCGGTTTTTTGAAGGGGCCATTCCTTGTTTTGTATGGAACGGGTTCTCTGATGCTTATGGGTTGTATCTTTCTTTTTAATCTTTATGATGTTAATTTTATTATTAAAATTTTCACCTATTTTATCGCTATAACAGGTCTGGAACTGATTTGCGGGTTAACAGGCACTGGTTTGTTTAACATCAGGCTGTGGGACTATTCAGATCAGTTCCTCCATTACAAGGGGCATGTCTGCCTGAAATTTTCCATTTACTGGGTTTTTCTGGCGTTTGGCTTTGAATATTTCTTCTTAGCATCCTATCAAAACATTTTTAATTCTATTTCACCGGTGTTCAAAAACCTATCCACAGCTGTGTTAATTTCAATAATAACCATTGATTTTATTGGGGCGCTTCTTACGAATATTATATCTTCCAAATCACTGGAAGAGAAAGAAATAATTGAACTTGAGTTTATTAACCTATCAAGGCCGCTGCTTGAAAATCCGCAACTAAAAGCCCTTTCTCAATGTAACCATCATAGGGGTAAGACAAGACTGGAACATGTAAAGGAAGTTGCATATCTAAGTTTTCAGTGGAGCAGGAAATTGTCTCTGGACTCTAATGCAATTGTTCGAGGGGCTTTGCTTCACGACCTTTTTTATTATGACTGGCAGCATGAAGGACCAAGGTTTCATGGCTTCAGGCACCATAATATCGCTTTGAAAAATGCACACAAATTAACAGACCTTTCTAAAAAAGAAGAGGATATTATTAAAAAACACATGTGGCCTCTCACCGTTGTCCCTCCGGTTTACATGGAATCTCTTATCGTTTCAGTAATAGATACGTTTTGCTCTGCAAGGGATTATATCAATTTTAAAGGACACAAAAAAACACGTAAACCGATTACAGCTTTGGACAGTTCAGGATTGGGAGAATAACTGTTATGACAAAGGATATGACAGATTTCTGCTTAACTGGAATTGATATAGGCTCTACAACAGCAAAGGTTGTTATATACGATGGAAACGGCAGCATGATTTTTTCCCGTTACTGCCGCCATAATGCCAGGACCGTAGAAACTATACGTCAGATATTTAAAGAAGCCCAGCAAGAGTTAGGTGATATCAAACTTGATCTGGCAGTAACCGGATCAGCTGGGATGGGTGCTGCCGAGATTTTTGGACTGCCCTTTGTTCAAGAGGTAGTGGCTTCTGCCTGCTTTATAAAAAAATATTATCCAAACGTCAGGACATTTGTTGAGATAGGCGGTGAGGACTCCAAAATAATATTTTTTGATACTCAATTTAGGCCGGATATCAGGATGAACGGGAGTTGTGCCGGAGGCACAGGGGCTTTTATTGATCAGATGGCAGCCCTTTTGAATGTTGATGTCATGGAACTTAATACTTTGGCAAAAAAGGCGGAAAATATCTATCCCATTGCATCCCGGTGCGGGGTCTTTGCCAAGACCGATATCCAGGATTTACTCAGCCGCCATGTCTCCAAAGAAGATATTGCAGCTTCCGTATTTCATTCAGTTGCCCTGCAGGTGATTACAGCTTTGTCCCATGGCCGTGATATAGATCCGAAAATACTAATCGGCGGCGGGCCGCTTACTTTTTATCCTGAACTGCGTAAAGCTTTTAAAAACGTTCTTAAAATAGATAATCCGGGTGATTTAATTATTCCCGACCGTCCGGAACTTATTCCTGCCATGGGGGCCGCCATAAACAGGGAGAGCAGTCTTTACCAGGCCAGAATCAGTGAAGTTTTGAAGGTGTCTAAAAAAGGGTCGAACCAGAAAATAAACAATTCTATCAACTTCGTTCCAGAATCAACTTCAACTGTAAAAAGACTCCCCCCCCTGTTTAAAAATAAAATTGAGGTTGAATTATGGCAGGAAAGACACAACAAAACCTGTGTATCCAGAATAAATATAGAAGAGACAAGAGACAAAAAACTTTTTTTAGGCATAGATTCCGGTTCTACGACCACAAAAATTGTGGTTACTGACGAACAGGGACGTTTTGTAATTGGTCATTACGGGGCTAACAATGGCAACCCTATACAAGCTGTCAAAGAAGGACTGTCTTATCTTAAAGGAAAATTTTTAAAGCTTGGATTTTTACCTCATATCGTTCGAACTGTAGCGACAGGATATGGAGAAGGCCTTATCAAGTCCGCTTTCGGGCTAAATGATGGCGTTGTTGAGACAATGGCGCATTACCAGGCAGCCAAGCGCTTTGACCCGGATGTTTCATTTATTCTGGATATCGGCGGACAGGATATGAAAGCTATTTTTATCCGTGACCATGCAATTTCCGATATCCAGGTTAATGAGGCCTGCTCATCAGGATGTGGCTCCTTTATAGAGACTTTTGCCCATTCTCTCGGGCACACAACCTCTGATTTTGCCACAATCGCATGCGAAAAAAACGCACCATTTGATCTTGGAACCCGTTGCACGGTTTTCATGAATTCCAGGGTCAAGCAGGCACTTCGAGAAAATGCAAGTGTTTCAGATATTTCAGCAGGGCTTGCTTATTCTGTGATCAAAAATGCACTTTATAAAGTTCTCAAACTGAAAAATACTGCTGAACTAGGGAATAAAATCGTTGTTCAGGGGGGGACATTTCGCAATCAGGCTGTGCTGCGGGCATTGGAACTTCTGCTTGACAAAAAAGTCGTTCGGTCTGATATCTCCGAGCTGATGGGAGCATATGGCTCAGCATTGACGGCCATTAATAATCATCGCCTGAAACCGAACGAATCAATAGTATTTAATGGTATTGAAAATCCGGATACAGGGACCCAATTTTCAAAAAAGGAAATCCGCTGCAATGGATGCGAAAACCAGTGTGCTGTATTAAAACTTATCTTTTCCAATGGAAATCATTTTTTTACCGGGAATCGGTGTGAAAAGTATTTTAGCAATAATGCCAAGATAAACCACAGGGGTGAAAATCTGATAACAGAGCAAACAGGGCTTCTTTTTGACCGCAATATGAAACCTGAAGGCGATCCGATCCTCACATACGGCATCCCCCGCTGTCTGAATATGTATGAGAATTTTCCCTTTTGGAACACATTTCTAACATTTTGTGGATTTAAAGTTGTTCTTTCCTCGCCTTCTAATTTTAAGCTGTACGAAAAAGGAGCACCAAGCGTGATGTCCGAAAACATCTGCTTTCCGGCAAAGCTTGCCCACGGACATATTGTTGATCTCATAGAAAAAAAAGTGGGCAGGATTTTTTACCCCACTGTGGTTTATGAGCAAGAAGAATATTCCGACGCTTTAAACAGCTTTAATTGTCCGGTTGTCACCGGGTATCCCGATCTTTTAAAGAGTGCCGTTAATCCCAATGGGAAATATAATATTCCCCTTGATAATCCTCCCATCAGCTTTAAAAACAGTCAGCTCCTAAAAAAACAGCTTTATCATTTTTTTAAACAATTCAGCGTAAATTTCAAGACCGTGTCAAAGGGAGTGGAACAAGGGTTTGCAGATCAAAAAGCGTTCAAAAAACAACTTAAAGCCAGGGCAAAAACCTTGATAAACAAGGCAAAAAAAGAAGGGCGGATGGTTATTGTCCTGGCCGGCCGACCTTACCATATAGATCCTTTAATCAACCACGGCATTGGAGATTTTCTCACAGAACTTGGGGTGGATGTTATCAGCGAAAATGCAGTCCCCCATGGCATTAGCCAGGCCCTTGGCGACGTCAGTGTTCTTACTCAATGGGGCTATGTCAACAGACTGTATGGCGCTGCAGAATGGGTTGCCAAAAACCGAAATGTCCAGCTGGTTCAACTGACCTCTTTTGGGTGCGGCCCCGATGCCGTATCAGCAGATGAGGTCAGGGAAATTATCAGGGGCAGCGGGAAGGTTTACACTTTAATAAAAATGGATGAAATTGCCAATCTGGGTGCAGTTAAGATAAGGCTGCGTTCTATGCTGGAAGCAATTAAAGAGAATATAACCAGGTCACACACGGACCAGGGAAATGGAAAAAAAGCAAACAGAATTTTTATGCAGAAAGACAGAGGAAGAACCCTTATTGCACCCTATTTTTCTCCTTTTTATTCTTCACTGATCCCGGCTGCATTCAGGCCTCTTGGTTACCGTGTGGATATACTCCCGCCCCAGGACAGGGCCTCGGTGGAATTAGGCCTTAAGGCTGTAAACAACGATATGTGCTATCCAACCATACTTGTTGCAGGCGACATAATTAAAGCCTTTAAATCAGGCAGATATGATCCGTGCAAGACAGGGGTAATCCTGACCCAGACAGGAGGTCAGTGCAGGGCATCCTCTTATGTTTCCCTTATCAAAAAAGGGTTGGCTGATGCAGATCTGGCCGATGTTCCGGTAATTAGCATATCTGCCGGGGAGATAAATCACCAGCCCGGATTTGTCATCAATGAAAAAGAGCTTGTGAAAAGACTGGGCCTTGGCGTTATTTTTGCCGATCCCCTGGCCCGGATGTATCTTTCTACTATTGTCCGGGAAGAGATTCCGGGAACCTCAGCAGCTTTGCATGCCAAATATTTATCCAGGATGGAACCGGGTATTGAAAAAGCCGATTATCATTATCTGTTAAATCTTCTTAAAAGGGCCGTGGACGATTTCAATAGAGTCAGGATTAAAAATAAGCCTGTTCCCAAAATTGGAATCGTAGGTGAGATATTTGTTAAATATAACTTTTTTTCAAATGGAAATATTATTGAGTGGCTTTCAGATCAGGGAGTAGAAGTGGTTCTCCCGTCTTTGCAAAGTTTTTTTGCCCAGAGGTTTGTCAATGAATCATTCAACCAGAAAGCATTTTTTAAATTTTCTCCTGCGGACAATATCAAAACCAGACTACTGGAAATTTATGCAAATTATCATTTGTTTCGTATTGACAGGGTTATGCAGGACTTTCGTTTTTACCGAAAGCACCATAGTTTAAAAAATCTGGCTGAAAACACAAGTGAAGTGGTCAGCCTGGCTAACCAGTTCGGTGAAGGATGGCTGTTAACAGCCGAAATGATCGCCATGCTTAATGAAAGGATCGGCAACATAGTCTGTCTTCAGCCATTTGGCTGTATTGCCAACCATATCACCGGCAGGGGTGTTGAAAAAAAATTGAAGGTCATGTTCCCTTATTTGCATTTGCTTTCCCTTGATATGGATGCCGGGGTCAGTGAGGTTAATGTTTTAAACAGACTGCATTTTATGGTTGACGGAGCCAAAGAAGAGATGGCTCATGGGACAAAGACGATGCCCCAGCCGGAACCGGCCGGACAGTTCGCAATCCCCCATTTCCTGCCCGGTGATTTAAATAGTTTGACAAATTATATACCGCTGGAAGTTGAAAAATGGAAATCCTGGGTGTCTGGACTGGAACTGAGAAAAAAAGCGGGCAGTTTTATTCACAGGTAATAGCAATGTTACCATTAATTTTTAGTTATAGGAGACACAAATCATGTCAAAAAATCAGATAAAAAATCGTATTGTAGAGGAGTTAAGGAAGGCTAAAGAGGCAGGGCAAATTACCACTAAGATGGTGCATGAAATTTTAGAGGAGGCCGTGTCCGATGTTATGGGCGAAAGCAAAGAAGGTGTTGCCCAGCTACGCTTAGTCGTCAAAGATGCTGTGGATGCTGCCATGACAGGTCTTAAGGAGACCGGAGCAGGTACAAAAGAATTCGTGGAAGGAGCTGTAGAAGGAGCTATTGCCGGTGCTCGAAGCCATGGAGAACAGACTGTTGAGGCCACTTGGCAGGAAGTCTGGCAACTGGAAACACGACTTGCAGAAGAAAGGGCTCAGCTGGCTAAAGATTTGAGAGAAGGCCTGGAAGGCGCCAAAGATGCCGGTGAGACCTTATCCGAAGATGTTAAAAAATGGGTAGGCTCTGCTGTGGTTGATGTAAAACTGAAAAGCACTCAGCTTCTAGGATTAACAAAACAGACTGTTAAAGAAGCGGTTAAAGAGGCTATTGAGTCTGGCCAAGATGTGAAAGAAACCGTGACCCAGATTGCCAGCGATGCCACCGAAAAAGCTCTGGAAGAAGGCCGATTCACAGCGGACAGGGTGGAGATAATCGCTGAGAAAGTATTGTCCGGGGCTGTGGAGGCTGCCGAGGAGGCCGGTAAAGAGACTAAAAAAGTTGTTCATGGCGCTTTTGAGGGAACTCAAAAGGGAATTATTTCAGCAATAGAATCTGTTGAAGACAGGACAAAGGAATTTGCCCATAAGGATCTTGCCCGGACAAAGGAAGAGCTTGAAGTGATTGAAGAGCTTTTTCTGGAAACAACCCGAAAAATTGCAATACGTTCCGGAGAGGTGGCAAAAGATGTATTAACCGATCTTACCGACCAGGCACAGAAAACGACCTCTGCCTTAAGACAAAAAGCTCACAATGCTGCTGAAAAAACCGCTGACAAAGTGGCTGGTAA
Organism: Desulfobacula sp.; assembly: GCF_030611305.1. Taxonomy (GTDB): domain Bacteria; phylum Desulfobacterota; class Desulfobacteria; order Desulfobacterales; family Desulfobacteraceae; genus Desulfobacula. Next base: position 7,600 of record NZ_JAUWQB010000013.1, read on the forward strand.
GTTGAAAGAGGCCGGTAAAGATGCGGTTAAAGCAACCGCAAAAGCGGCACATGCCGTGGCTGGTGAAGCCAAAGAACTTGGGAAAAAATCTGTATATGTTGCAAAGGGGGCGGTTTCCGGAATGTGGAAAGGAGCAAAGGATGCTTTAACGAAAGAAAAAAAGGATCAGTAAATGCTTAAAATAAGGGTTTACCATTATATAAGAATTGAGGGGAAAATAGATTTTCAATGATATGTGGTTGAAACAAATTGTATTCAAATCTCTGGTATTACTGCTGTTGCCAATGAGCATTACACTTGCCTTGGGTCCAGGGTCATGTGAAGCTGTAGAAGATGAGGGAACATTTAGTTTTTATTTTGAAAATGACTTGTTTGCGGACACTGACTATGGCTATACCAACGGTGTCAAATTGTCCTGGATTTCACCCGATTTGACCGGTTATGCGAGAAGCGACAGCCTGCCTGACTGGAGCTTGCCGGTTATACGCAGGCTGCCTTTTATAAATGAGCAGGGGTTGCAGCGAAATGTTGGCCTTTCCATCGGACAAAACATGTATACACCAGGGGATATTTCTATCGATGATCTGATTGAAGATGACCGCCCATACGCGGGGTGGACCTATTTCGGCATCGGCTTGCACAGCAAAAATGAGCGTCGGTTAGATTCGATGGAGATCCAGCTCGGTATAGTAGGCCCTTATTCCTTTGCCGAACACACACAAAAACTGGTCCATAAATTAAGAGGTTGTCAAACCCCCAACGGCTGGGACAATCAAATCAAGAACGAGCCCGGTCTTGCTGTCGTATATGAGCGGAAATGGCGATCTTTTTACAGCAGGGGTGGTGGTTTGGGTTTGGATCTCATCCCCCGTCTGGGTGGTGCATTGGGTAATGTTTACACCTATGCCAACGCAGGAATTGAAGCCCGTATTGGATGGAATATACCCAGGGATTTCGGAACATCTCTTATTCGGCCGGCAGGTGATTCCAACGCTCCTTTGAATACCCGGGACCCGCGTCTGTCCGGTAGTCAAGATTTCAGTCTCTATGTTTTTACCATGGTAGACGGGCGTGCCGTACTACGCAACATTTTTTTAGATGGAAACACTTTTACAGACAGCCACAATGTCGATAAAAAATATTTTGTGGGTGATGTCGGACTGGGAGTCGGACTGATAATTGATCGTTTTAAGCTTTGCTACACTCACGTTTTACAAACAAAAGAATTCAAAGGACAGGAAGATAACCAGACCTTTGGTTCCATCACATTAGCCTTTACTTACTGAGCCGAATCTTAGAATGGGTTATTAATGAAATAAAGTTGTTGGATAGCAACAATGTAAACTTTTCAACCAACACAAGGAGTATTAGTTAAATGAAAAATTTTAAACAGGTATCTGTCATAATACTGATGCTGTGTTTAGGGATTGCAATGAATCCGGGTGCAAAACCTGTTTTTGCTCAAAACCGTAATGGCGGTGCTTTTGATTTTGCGAGCCGGTCAAACACCGTTTTCGGTCTTGGCAGCAGAATATCCCATGAAGGCATTGAGATGCTTTTACCCTTCAGGCAAAACGGAAAACTTCGCCTGGCCTTAATAGATTGCATTGATATTGCATTGGAAAGAAATCTGGATATTCATCTTATTGAGGAAAGCCTGGCCCAGGCTGATGCCGATATCACCCGAGCTTGGTCAGCCATGCTCCCTTTTATGGGTGCTGAGGCAAATTATACAAAGCTTGACGAAGAATTGGCCTTTGGGCTGGGTCCTGTCTCCATGACATTCATGGACAGGGATATTTATAAGGCCGGTATTGTACTCCGGCAGCCTGTTTTTACAGGCGGCAGGCTTAATGCAGGCCGCAAGGCGGCCAGGTACGCCAGGGATGCCCGCATTGAGGATAAAAAAAGTATTGAAGAAGAAATTGTCTTTCAGGTCACCAGAGTTTATCGAACCGCACAGGTGGCCGAAGCATTTCATAATGTTGCTGTTGAGGCGGTTAATCTCCTTGAGCAACATGAGCATGATGTTTTCATTCTGGTTCGTGAGGGTGTTAATCCGGAGGTAGATCTGCTTCGGACAAAAACTGATCTTGCCAATGCGAAAAAAAATCTCAATGCTTCTGCCAATGCTTTTGATATTGCATTGTCCGGGTTGAAAAATCTTATGGTTATCGATTTGGAAGAGCCTATTTTTTTAACTCAGAGGCTTGGTCACCCTCCCAAACCAGCAGGCGATCTTTCTAAGTTTACCAGTCGGGCAATTAAAGAACGATCGGAACTTTCGTCTTTAAAATATCAGATCAGCGTGGCTGAACAGGGATTAATAGCTGCCAAGGGGAAATATCTCCCAACGATTGCTCTGGAAGGCCGCTATGACTACATTAAAGGTGACATTCGTGAGATGGATGGAGATTACCACTGGACCTTTGGTATAGGGGCTGAAGTTCCTCTCTGGAACTGGGGAAAAACCAGAGCGGATATTATTAAAGCCCGATCCGGTGTTAATCAGATAAAAATTAAGTATAAAAAGATTGAAGAACAAATTTGTCTTGAGGTGCGTAAGGCTTTTCTGAACCTTGAAAATGCGGAAAAAAATATTACCGCATCAGAAGCTGCCCTGAAAACATCCGGTGAAGCTTACCGCATGGAAAAGGCTCGTTACCAGGCCGGGGAAGGAACCAATACGAATGTTCTGAATGCCCAGACAGCTCTCAGCCGTGCCGAGGCAAATAATGCCCAGGCTCTTTTTGAGTACAATGTGGCCTTGGCAGCGCTTGATAGGGCAACTGGAGTTAATATAAAAAAAAATGATTTAAAGCAAAAGGAGCAGACTAAATGAAACGAATCATTTTGTATATTTTTGTTGCTGCAATTGTGGCGGGTGCGGTATTTTTTATCCTTCAACTTACATACAAGAGTGAAAACAATATAAAAGTGAGTGAAACTGTTATACCGGTGAAGGTTGAGTACGCAGCCCTTCATGAATTTCAAGATACCTCCAATGCTGTGGGTACGCTCAGAGCGAGAGAGGTCAATCCTCTGAGTCCAAAGGTTGCCGGGAACGTAGATGACGTTTTGGTGGATATTGGCGACAGGGTCAAGGCAGGACAGGTCGTTATTGTGCTGGACCGCACCAGCTTTCAATTGGGTGTTAATCAGGCAAAGGCAGCATGTCAGTCCGCAAAGGCGGCTATAGCACAGGCAAGGTCACAATTTGACCAGGCCCAAAAAGAATACCATCGCGCCACCAGGCTTTTGGCTGGAAAAGTCATCCCCCAGAGCCGCTTCGATGCCACGGAAGCAGCATATAACACAGCCATGGAGGCGATGGCTGTGACAAAGGGAAACTACAATCAATCTTTGGCTGTTCTTGAAACAGCCCGGGAGCATTTAAAAAACGCTCAGATTCGATCTTCCATTACCGGAATCGTTGTGGATAGAAATGTAGAAGTGGGTCAATCAGTGGCCCCGGGTGTTCAGGTTCTTAAAATCATTGATCAAACTGCAATAAAAGTGGATGTTGAACTCCCGGAAAAAGACTTTGGGCGTATTAATATTGATGATCAGGCAGTGGTATCGGTGGATGCTTACCAGGGACAGGATTTTCCCGGAAAAGTAACGATGATCAATCCAATGGTTGACCCAAGGGTGCGAACCTTTCGGGTCAGGATTGAAATATCCAACCCTTCCGGCAGGCTGGTGGATGGAATGTTCGCCAGGGTGAAACTTTTGACCGGGCGACGCACAGCTTTGGCTGTTTCCCGTGATAGTCTTCACCGGCTGCCGGGGAGCGGTACCTTTTATGTGTTTATTGTACAAGGGGACAAGATAAAAAAACAATCCATAAAGATAAAAAAAATGGGTGATAAATATGCAGAGGTGCTGGAAGGTCTGGTCAAAGGTGAAAAAATCGTCGCAAGCGGCGCCGGACGACTACGTTCGGGGATAAGAGTAACTGTTCCCGCTGAAACAGCCGGTGAAATAAAAAATACACAGAAGGAGAAATAACAGTGAATCTTTCTGAAATGGCAGTAAAACGACCGGTTACAATAATAATGATTTTTGCCGCGCTTGTCATGATTGGAACGGTTGCATTTTTCAAGCTTAACCTGGATCTGCTGCCTGATATCGAACCCCCTGCAGTGAGTGTTATTACCCCATATCCCGGGGCTTCTGCTGTAGACGTAGAGTCTGAAGTCACCAAGTATCTTGAAGACCAGCTTTCCACAACACCCGATCTGGACCGGCTGGAATCAAAATCCAAGGATAATATATCCATTGTCACTTGTATATTCGATTGGGGCACAGACCTGGATGTGGCGGTCAACGATATCCGGGAAAAGATTGATCTGGCAAAGTCGGATATTGCAGACGGTGCCAAAGAACCCTTTATTTTCAAGTTCAGCAGCTCCATGGTTCCGGTGATGGTTCTGACTGTTACAGCCAAGGAGAGCAGCCCGGATCTTTACCGGATCGTGGACAAAATGGTTGCCGATCCTATAAAGCGTATCTCAGGTGTGGGAGCGATTCTCTTTATTGGCGGACAGGAGAGACAGATAAACGTCCATTTTGATCGTGAGAGCCTTGAGGCCTACCACATTTCCGTCCAGCAAATCCGAAAGGTGCTTGCCACTGAAAATCTTAACCTTCCCGCCGGCACTGTTAAGGTGGGGCAAAAAGAACTTCAGATCAGGGTGGCGGGCCGTTTCAAAGATGCCATGGAAATTGCAGACATTGTCATCGGCAGCCACAACGATACGCTTGTACGTCTCAGGGATGTGGCCGATGTCAGTGATGCTTTTGAAGAGTCCCAGGAATGGGCATGGTCAGGCAATCTTCCCGGGATTGCAGTGATTATTCAAAAACAGTCCGGTGCCAATACAGTAAAAGTCATCAACCACATTAAAGACAAATTAAAAACATTGGAAGACAGCCTTCCCGCAGATATCCAGGTTCATACCATCATAGACAACTCTTACCACATTAAGAATATGATTCAAAACCTGGCTGAAGCCGCCATTGTCGGGGGCATACTTGTTGTCATCATTTGTTTCCTTTTTCTTCGCAGGTTTCGATCCAGCCTGATAGTGACCATGTCGATCCCTTTATCCATTATCGCTTCCTTTCTCGGGCTCTATTTCATGGGATATACTTTTAATGTCATTTCTCTTTTGAGCCTTGCCATCGCCATGGGTATGGTAGTGGATGATGCCATTGTGGTGCTTGAAAATATAATCCGGCATATTGACGGGGGAGAAGATCCAAAAACAGCTGCCATTACAGGGGCCTCCGAGGTAGGCTTGGCAGTGGCAGCATCGGCCTTGAGCATTGTGGCTGTTTTTATTCCGCTCCTTTTTGTCAAGGGGATCGCGGGGATACTCTTTACTCAGCTAGCCTTTATCATGATTATCGCCATGTTAACCTCCTATTTAGTATCTATAACCTTGACGCCAATGGCCTGTTCCCGATTGATTCGTCCTTTAAGCGAAAGAAAAACAAACAAGGTGTTTGAATGGAGTGAACGGATATTTACTAATATTGAAGCAGGATACTCCCGGCTTATCGAACGTGTGTTGAAGCACCGTTTGATATCACTTGGCCTGATATGCCTTGTATTTTTTGGAAGCCTGACTTTGATTCCTGTTGTGGGGACCGAATTTTTCCCGGAAGTTGATTCAGGTGAAGTGGAAGTGGTACTTGAAATGGCTGAAGGAACCCGTGGTGAAGTCACAGCTGAGACAACGGAGCAGATGCTCAATGCAGTCAATGCAATTCCTGAGATGGAAGCTTCTTATGCTGTTGCAGGACAGACAAAAAAAGGCTTTTTAACAGCACTTGGTTTTGATGAAGGAACAAATATCGGACGTATCGGCGGACGTCTTACTGACAAGGAAGAGCGCAACCGCGACGCAAAAACGATAGCTGATACACTTCGTAGACGGGTCATGGAACTGCCGGGTGTTTCAAAATTTTCAGCCAGTGCCGTCAGCTCAATTCAAAAGGCTTTTCTGGGCGGCGGGCAGGCCATCAGCATAGAAGTACTAGGCCACAACATTGAAGAGACCAACACAATAGCTGAACAAATTCGCCTGATAACGGAAAGTGTGCCTGGAACGGTGGATATTTCAGTGAGCAGAAAATTATTACGCCCGGAAATTCGTGTCCGGCTTGACCGGGATAAGGCGGCCTCATTAGGGTTGAATGTTGCTATTGTTGCTGATGCTCTCAGAACCAACTACTATGGATTTGACAGCACAAAATTAAGAGCGTCGGGAGATGATTTTGATATCGAACTGCGTTTGAAGAAGGACGAGCGGCAGAGCATTCTTCAGATCGGAGAGACCCCCATAACGACCATGAAAGGACAGATTGTCAAGCTTCGCAATGTAGCAGCCATCGAAGAAGCATTTGGACCCGTGGAGATTGATAGAAAGAATCGTATCAGGATCACCCACGTCCGGGCAGGTGTTCAAGGTAGAGTTTTGGGAGATGTTGTGCGTGATATTCGAGAAAAAATGTCAACTCTTGAGCTGCCCCCCGGTATTTCCATCGAATGGGGAGGGGAGGTGGAAGAGCAGAGAAAGGCCTTCAATGATCTGATGCTCCTTTTAGTACTTGGTGTAGCTCTTGTTTATATGATTATGGCCGGGCAGTTTGAGGATTTTAAAGATCCCTTTATCATCATGTTTTCTGTTCCCTTTGCCTTTGTAGGGGTGATCTGGGCTTTTGTGCTTACTGGAACCGCACTTAATGTGATAACCTTTATAGGTATCATCATGCTCATGGGAATCGTGGTAAAGAATGCTATAGTATTTGTGGATTACACCAGACAGTTGAAGGCCCGGGGAATGAGTCTTCATGATGCTATTGTTACCGGAGGCAAAACACGTCTTCGTCCTGTGCTTATGACCAGTCTTACCACCATTTTCGGCATGCTTCCCCTGGCACTTTCCCGGGGAGAGGGAGCGGAAATCTGGAATGCCCTGGGAATTACAGTGATCGGGGGGCTGCTGGTCAGTGGCCTTGTAACACTGGTTCTTATCCCGATCGTTTATTATATAGTTCATAAACCTCGATCTAAAGCAAAGATAAAAAAAATTAATAGTAAACAAAGTGTTTGAAATAAAGAAAATAATATTCAATATTAACATAAGACAATGGATATTCTTTAATATCGGAAGGTTGTAAATAATAACCATGATAAATATTTTCCATAAAAAAAAGAAGATTCCTTCCAAAAAAGTGGGTTTGGCCCTGGGTAGCGGGTCTGCCCGTGGTTGGTCTCACATTGGAGTGATTCGAGCCCTGACCGAAGCCGGTGTTAGGGTGGACTACGTTGCCGGCACCAGTATCGGCGCACTGGTGGGAGCTGTCTATGCATCCGGTAAAATTGATGCTTTAGAAGAGGTGGTCCTGCAGCTTGACTGGAAGAAAATCGCTTATTTGTTTGATGTTGTCTTTCCGAAATCGGGTCTTATTGATGGAAAAAAAGTTTCCGGTTTTATTCAAAACCATGTGAAGGGAATAAACATCGAAGACCTTTCCCTACCTTTTTGTGCGGTGTCTACAGATCTGACCACTGGCAACGAGGTAGCGATAAAAGACGGGAATATTATCGAAGCGGTCAGGGCCAGTATTTCAATACCCGGAATATTTACACCGGTTAAAAAAAATGGTACATTTATTGTTGACGGCGGGCTGGTCAACCCGGTCCCTGTAAGTGTGGTGAGGGAGATGGGTGCTGATTTTGTAATAGCGGTTGACCTTAACCATAATAGTATTGAAAATACAGGATCAGGCAAGATCACTGATATAGATTCGAATAAAAAGTTTTTGAAGAAAAAAAATCGACTGGGTCAGGGGGAAAATAAAGTCGTAGACGCTTTGAATAAAAGGATTAAAGCAGTTGATTTCCCTGCCTTAACCCATGTAAAAGAGTGGATGAACAAAGAACCTATGCCGAGTATTTTTGAAGTGCTAACTTCTTCGATAAATATCATGGAAGAACAGATTACTGCCATAAAGCTAAAAACCGATCCACCGGACATTCTTATTCAACCCAATCTGGGACACCTTAAGTTTCTTGAATTCAACCGGGCCAAAGAAGCGATTGACGAAGGATATAAAGTGAGCCGGGATAAAATAAAAAATTTTTAACAAAAGGAGGATGGTTTGGCATTATTTAAAATTGGTGGTATCGGGCGTACATATCGCCATATACAGCGATATCGGCATATTATAACCATACTTTTCAAATATGGTTTCGGAGATGTAATCGATAAATTAAAAATTGAACAATACCTGGAAATCGGGTGGCAAATGGTCTCACGCAAACGCCGGGAAAAGATTGAGTCGCTTTCCCGGGCGGTAAGGGTGCGGATGGCTTTGGAGGATCTGGGGCCTACATTTATCAAGATGGGTCAGATTCTTTCCACACGACCCGACCTTCTGCCCGCAGAATTTATCCGGGAACTGCCCAAACTTCAGGATGAAGTGCACCCGTTTTCCCTTTCCGAAATAAAAGATATTATAGTAAAGGAGTTGCATAAGCCCGTTGAGCAGATATTCTCGCATTTTGAAGAACAGCCCCTGGCTGCAGCTTCCATAGGTCAGGTTCACAAAGCCAGAACATTTGACGGACAGGATGTGGTAGTGAAGGTTCAGCGGCCTGGTATTCAGAGCACTATTCAGGTGGATCTGGAAATCATGCTCCATCTTGCCGGTTTGATGGAAAAGCATCTGGAGGGCTGGGACATTCAGCAGCCTAGTAAGATTGTGGAGGAATTTGCACAAACCCTGGAAAAAGAACTTGATTACAGTCTGGAAGCGGCTTATATGGAGCGTTTTGCCAGGCAGTTTGAAAAAGAACCAACAGTTCACGTTCCAAGCATTTTCCATGAAGCTTCAACCACCCGGGTATTGACTATGGAATGTATTACCGGTGTAAAAATTTCTGACATCGAACAACTGGAGCAAAAAAGTCTTGATCGCTCAAAGATTGCCCGCCGGGGATTTGATCTGATCATGAAGCAAATATTTGAACATGGTTTCTTCCATGCAGACCCGCATCCCGGCAACATTTTTGTGCTTCCCGATAATATCCTCTGCTATATTGATTTTGGCATGATGGGCCGCATTGATTTAAAGACCAGGGAAGATTTTGCAGATCTGATAATGAATATTTCCCAGCGAAATGAAGTAAAAACCACTGATGCTCTCCTTAAACTGCTGGTCTCGGAGGATGCACCTGACTACCACTCCCTGGCCGGGGATGTGGCCGACTTTATGGATCAGCACTGTTATCGTCCGCTCAAGGAAGTTGAGCTGGGGAAATTGCTGAACCAGCTTCTCGAAATAACGGCAAGGCACCGCCTTAGCATACCTCCGGATCTTTTTCTGATGATCAAGGCTCTCAGCACGGTGGAAGGTATTGGCCGGGCACTGGATTCGGATTTTGATGTCATTGAACAGGCAGGTCCCTTTGTACGACAGATTCAGTTAAATCGCTTTAACCCGCGTCGGATTGCAAGTGGTATGGCAGATTCCGGTACCGACCTTTTTCAACTCTTAAAAGAGATCCCGGGAGAAGTTCGAGAAATTCTGGGAATGGTAAGAAAGGGAAAAGTAAAAATAGAATTTGAGCACAAGGGACTGGAACCCATGTATTCCGCCAATGACCGTATGAGCAACCGGCTTTCCTTTGCAATTGTATTGGCTTCCCTGGTCATTGGATCAGCACTTATCGTTCTTTCCGATATTCCCCCTAAGTGGCATGGAATGCCGGTTATCGGTCTTGCAGGCTTTCTGCTTGCCGGCATGATGGGTTTCTGGCTTCTTATATCAATTATGAGGCGCGGGAGGCTGTAAACTGATATAGCTGGAAAAAATATGATCTTTGGACAAAGTTGGTTTATATTAAAAAGTGGACCTCCGTTTCTTTGCGAACGGCATTTCTTGTAATCTCATTGCAGATCTTCCCGGCAACTGGTATTGGCACCTTCAAAAAAATCGATTTCCATCTCAAGATCTCGAAGGCATTTGCTTTGTTCATGCGAACATATCCTGGCCCACGCAATAACACTGATCCAGCCTACAGCAGCAAAGGAAAGGAAGACGGCAGTTCTTTCTTGAAAATGGCTTGTAATAGCCCATACTGCCAACAGACCTGCTAAAACTCCGGCAATCAGCCAGGCGAATAGATGGCAATTGCACGAATCTCGCTCCGGGACTGGAGGAGAGAACCAAATCTGCTTCCCGATCTCAGCCCGCTCAAATTGAGAATTATTAAGACCTGCTTCGATTATCCTATCCTTGAACTTGACAATGACAATTTTCTTTTCGGGTTGACCACCGAGAGGTTCCGTCATTTTTTTCTCGATCACTTCACCCTTGATCTTCAGGGAACAAAGAAGATCAGCGAGGCGGTTTTCCTGAAACTTGCAGATATTATTTCCCATCTTTATTCCTCCTCAATAAGAAACTGTTGGCACCTCTTTTTTGAGGGCATTCTTCCGACCCTCATACTATAAAATAAGGCGGTGTGATCAACGATATCCGGAGAAGATCAATTGTTATATTACACCTTTTTATGTTAGTGACAAATAAAACTGTTCGATTTTACCATAGAAGCTGTTTCCATGTTAAGGGCAAAGTTAATTTTTTGTTAATTTAAGTTTTTAATGATTTGTGATTCCAATTTTATCACTGATGCCAGCGGAAGCAAAAATCGATTCTGAGGATGGGCCTTCATGCCGTGACAATGGTTGATATAGCCAAGGAATCTGAATTTTCTGTAGGGACAATGTATAAATTTTTTAAAAACAAAGAGGAGGTTTACAAAGAATTAATTTTAAAAAAAGTATCTGAATTTCACACTGCTCTCAACGAGGCCATTGCAACGAAAGAAACAGAAATTGAAAAAATCAACTTATGGATCAAAGAAAGATTCAGAATGTTTTATATTATAGCGATTCTCATAAATACGTTCCTAAAAAAGTTAAAAAAAATCTATACTTTTGATTAACTTTGAGAGCTATTAAAATATAATGCAAAATTATATAAATCAAACACCAATTCTTTGTGCATATGCAGTGACAATAGGAAGGTGCTGGACTGTGAATCCGTCTATATCTGATAGATTTCCATTTTTACCTCAATGTTTTTTGTTATCATTGAAGTGTATCATAATAAAGAATTATAGAGACAAAAGGACATAAATTTTAACAAAGCGACGTAACGCATAGCAACATAAGTCTATTTTTGCAGACTATGCTTTTTAATTAAACTATAGAGGTTTGCTCTTGAAACCCCCAAATTTTTTGCAGCTCTGGATTTATTCCAGTTATTTGATATAAGCGCCGACTCAATCAATTTTCTTTCAATTCCATCTCTTGACGTTTTTAAGACATTTATTTGATTTTCAGTTGAAGATTGTAAAGGTTTTAATTTCCAGAAAGCCACGAGGTAATCCGGTAAATCATCGACCAGGATGCACTTTTTATTGCTCATTTGAACAGCTCTTTCCATAACATTTCCCAACTCTCGAATATTTCCCGGCCAATCCCAGTTGGAAAAAATATTCATAACGGCTGGGTCTATTTCGTTAATATTAAAACCATATTCCTCGTTGAAAGATTCAAGAAAATGTTGGGCAAGCGGCGCAATATCCTCCTTTTTATTCCTTAGTTCTCCAAGGCTAAGGTTAAGAACACTCAAACGATAATATAAATCACTTCTAAATGATCCTTCTTTAATCATTTGTTCCAGGTCCTTGTTTGTAGCTGAAATTACACGGAAATCAAGCTTGATGACTCTGCTCCCCCCTATTCTTTCTATTTCGTGATTTTGTAGAACTGTCAATAGTTTTGGTTGCATGGATATGTTTAGTGATGAAATTTCATCTAAAAAAATTGTTCCATGGGTTGCAAGTTCAAATTTACCAATTCTTACGCCTTTTTTTGCACCTGTGAAGGCACCTTCTTCATAGCCAAAAAGTTCACTTTCCAAAAGATCAGCAGGGATTGCTGCACAGTTAATACGGATGAACGGACCATCTTTTCTGTTGCTTGTCAGATGGATAGCATGTGCATAAAGTTCTTTCCCAGTACCTGTTTCTCCAGTGATTAGCACAGGGGAATTACCCTTGGAATAATTTTTGGCCAGTTTCCTGTTTGTGACAACTTTGTCACTTACACCGATAATATTTTCAAAGGTATATTTTGCTGTTCGCAAGTGGCGAAGTTCCTTATCATAATATTGTAATCTATTTTTCAATAAATCGTATTTATCCAAAAGGGTTTGTATTTCCTTTACATCTTTCATGCTTATAATGGATAGTGCCCCTATAGTTTCATTGCCTATCTTGAGGGGGATACGATGAACAATTGCATGGCTCCCTTTTATTGTTTTGAAAGGCCAGTTGAATTTTGGAATACCTTTTGTCAAAACCTCCATTAATTCTTTATGATGAGGCATTATCGAATAATGCTTTCCTATAATTTCAGAATTCTTTATTCCTGTCAGTTCTTCATTTATTTTAGCTCTGAATACAGCGGTGCCATTTTTATCGATAATGCATATTCCAATGTATGGATTGTTTACCAAAGCATCAAATAATTGAATTTTTTCATCATTGTCCATACTATAAGCCTTTCTCTAAAAAATTGAATTTTTCTCACAAAATAATCATAGTTTACAAAAAACAGACAAAAATGTCAACTAATGTTACATGTAAAATTAATATGCATTCAAATCTTCAATGATTTAAACCCTTTACAAAATATGACAAAAGAACATGTCTTAATTTCATTTTTTTTGTACCATCGATTTTTTATTAAGTGCTGTAAATACAAGTACTTATACGCAATTAAATATAATTGATGGACTGGCACAAAGATTGCTGTAGTTGTCAGTAGCAGTATCTTTGACAAAATAATATGCACTTAAGATACTCTAAGAATATCGGCTTATTCATAATGATGTTCGACAGGCTGTTACAGAATGCAAGACTCAACAAGCTTGGCCACAATATATAGTTGTTTATCGAAAAATGGTCAGTATATATTGTGGTTTTCTAAGGGTGTTTTTAGTTCTCGTCCCATGTTGGATCATTTTCTCGTTCCCACGCGCCAGCGTGGGAACTAGGTAAAAAATCAATTATTGAGGTGATTAAATGGAATTAACCCGAATTATTGCTGATTTTATTATTGAAACTAAACAGGCCGATATCCCCCAAAGTGTTTATGAACACGCTAAAATTGCCTTGCTGGCCCTTGCCGAGTATAATAAAAAAAACGGAATCGATTTTTTAACTGCCTATATTATCGGCTTTAAAGCCGGTGTGGTTATTGGTGAATGCGCGGGCATGGATCATTATATGCACGGCTGGCATGCGACATCCACAATCGGACATTTTGCTGCCGTCTGATGGGCTTAAATATCAAACAGACTCAATATGCCCTTGGCTGGAACAGTCTTTGCCTTTTACTGGTTACAGAAATTAGTGATAAGGATAAAACCGCCACATTTGTGGGCCTTGCATCCACCATAGCCTGGATTACCCTGGCTTTCTTTTGCATCTGCAACCTTATTTTAATCTTTGTCTTACCAATAAGCAAAACTGTTGACACAAATATGTGAATTTATAATTAAAGCAATTTTAAAAAAATGGAGGTTTACTGAATTATGAGCTTACCAAATTCCAAAGGTATTGAAAAATTTTCCGGTTATAGATGGATAATTCTGGCTCTGACTTTTTTCCTACAGGCAGGGGCTTCATTGGCTGTTTTTTCATTTGGCCCCCTTGCGCCTTTCCTTATAGACGATCTGGGTATCACAAGGGCCCAGGTCGGTATGTTCACATCCACAATTTATTTTGGAATGGTTCTTTTTAGTACACACGCGGGCTGGCTTACCGACAAGCTTGGTATCCGCCTCTTCCTGCTGGCGGGACCAGGATCCATGGGCCTGGTTTTTTTAAGTTTATCTCTTACCCACTCTTTTATTCCAGCTTTGTTAATTGTTTTCATAGCAGGAGTCGGTTATCAGTTTATCAACCCCACCACTGTCAAAACTTTATCTCAATGGTTTCCTCCCAATATGCGAGCTACTGCAATAGGCATCAAACAATCCGGCATCTCTTTTGGAGGCGCAGTCGGCGCGGTCGTTATCCCCGTCATGGCCCTTGCCTGGGGCTGGCGAGGCACAGTGATTGCCATTGGAATCGCCATATTGGCAGTAGTTATCCTGAGCTGGATTTACTATCGTGAACCATCTTCCGGGGTAAAAGCTTCCAAGAGTGAGCTTATTACCATGAAAGGACTTTTACACACCATCACACAACGCAATCTTGTTTTGCAAGGTGTCGCGGGCGCCATGTATTGCGTTCCAAGTGTTGTGATTGCCACTTACCTTGTACTTTATCTCAAAGAGACTCTTTCAATTTCACTTGTTGTGGCTGGAACCTGCCTGATGGTAGCCCAATTCGGCACTATTGCCGGACGTATTCTTTGGGGAGTCATAAGCGATCGCTTTTTTGCCGGTAAACGTAAAATCGTCATGATAATTATGGGTATTTTTATTACCATTATGGCCTTGATTACTATGTTAATTTCTTCCACCAGCCCACTTTGGCTGATATATCCGATATTTGCCATTTTTGGCTTTTCTACGGGCATTCATGGTCTGCATGTTACCTTTCTTGCTGAACTTGCCGGCGAAAAGATGGCTGCCACAGGTGTTGGCTTTGGAGCAGCAATATCAGCGATTGGCATGGTTATAGCGACCCCTGTATTTGGCTATATTGTTGACAGGACCAATTCTTATACTATAGCGTGGTTATTCCTTGCTATCATTGGAATCATCGGAGTAGTGCTGATCTGTTTTGTCAAGGAAGGAAAAATAGAATTGAGTACGTCTGCCTGAAACAAATAAACTTTTTAGATAATTAAATTATCAATTCAAGTAGATGCAAAATCACTTGCGGCAAAATATTTAAGAAATGGCTGGGGCAGCAGGGCAGCGGTTTTTCACACAATCAGTGATCTTTTCGCAAAAGACCTGTCTGAAGAGGAATGCCAAAGAATTTGTATGGTACTGGATCCTTTTCACGGTGTTGCAACAGCTATTTATGAGGGTGGGAAAGCCTTTGGAGTAACTGTTTGCGGCGCATTAAGCGGGGCTCTTGCCGGGTTTGCTTAAAGATCTGCCCTTTAATTTTTGGGTGGAAGGAATGCAGCCTGATGGATTTTTAGGAAAGGTGATGAATGATCCAGCAGTATCGCCGGAGCAAAAAGTAAAGCTTTATTATGAGAAATGCGGTTCTTTATATGGGGCTTATTACCGGATGGTATTAAATTTTAAAGAGCATTTTGGCACCACTGACTGTTTTGAGCTGGAAAAACCCCATATTTCTCAAGGGCTATATAAGCCTTTCTCTAAAAAATTAAATTTTTCTCACAAAATAATCATAGTTTACAAAAAACAGACAAAAATGTCAACCAATGTTACATGTAAAATTAATATACATTTAAATTTTCAATGATTTAAACCCCTTACAAAATACGACAAAAAAATATGTCTTAATTTCATCTTTTTTTGTACCATCGATTTTTTATTAAGTGCTGTAAATACAAATACTTATACGCAATTAAATATAATTGATGGCCTGGCACAAAGATTGCTATAGTTGTCAGTAGCAGTATCTTTGACAAAATAATATGCACTTAAGATACTCTAAGAATATCGGCTTATTCACAATGATGTTCGACAGATGTCACAACCGGCTATCTGCAACGGATGTATTAATTGTAATAATTTTTTTTTAATACTACCAGGTTAACTAAGGTCTTTCAGGAGAACAGATGTAATGGATGATACAAAAAAGATTATCAAAGAAAAAGAAAAATGGTTTTCTCGACAAATCGACAGTTCAAAGATAAAGGATAGAACCACATCCTGGGGGCTGGACTTAAATGTTGTTTATACGCCTGAGGAGATGTCTGATGGAGACTATATAACGGAAATCGGTTTTCCGGGAGAGTTTCCATTCACACGGGGGGTCTATCCAAGTATGTATCGGGGAAGATTGTGGACAATGCGGCAATATGCCGGCTTTGGTAATCCAGAGGCAACAAATGCTCGTTTTCGATCTCTGTTAGACCAGGGCCAATCAGGCCTTAGCGTTGCATTTGATCTACCCACACAGATCGGCTATGACTCGGATGATCCACGTGTAGAGGAAGAGGTCGGACGAGTTGGCGTCGCTGTCGACACCCTGAAAGATATGGAAATTATTTTTGATGGCATTCCTCTGGATAAAATCACCAGCTCTTTTACCGTTAATCCAACTGCAGGGATTATTCTGGCGATGTATGTGGCAATAGCCCAGAAAAGAGGAATTGCACTCGATAAGATTGGAGGAACACTTCAAAATGATTTATTAAAAGAATATCTGGCCAGAGGGACTCAGATGTTCCCCCCCGATCCATCTCTTCGGCTCATAGGCGATATTATTGAATATTGCAATAGTGATGTTCCCAAAATGAATACCATCAGCATCTGCGGTTATCATATGCGCGAAGCGGGATGCAGTCTTGTTCAGGAGGTTGCCTATTGTCTTTCAAACGCTATCATTTATATAGAGGAAATGCTCAAAAGAGGAATCCATATTGATGAGTTTGCTCCACGTTTGAGTTTTCTCTTGTGTTGTGGAATGAATATTTTTGAAGAAGTGGCCAAGTTTCGGGCGACCCGGCGACTGTGGGCCAAGATGATAAAAACCAGATATCACGCAAAAAATTCCAAGTCAATGATGCTGCGGATGTTCAGTGGATGTTCAGCTACTGCTTTTACCGACAGGGAACCCCTGAACAACATCGCCAGGGGTGCCATCATGAGCCTTGTAGCAGTTCTTGCAGGCAATCAGGCAATTCACACTACTGCCTATGATGAAGCCTATACAATTCCAACCGAAGAAGCTACCAGAATTGCGCTTCGAACTCAACAGATTATCGCCTATGAAACTGATGCAACTGCTGTAGCCGACCCAATGGGAGGATCATACTTTCTGGAGCACCTGACAAATGAAATTGAAAAAGAAGTTGAAAAAGAGATGGCCCGTATTGAAGCTAATGGCGGTATGATGAAAGGTATTGCCGAGGGTTCTATCCAAAAAGATATTGCAAGACAGGCATATGAGCAGGCCAAAAAAATTCAATCCGGAGACACACCTGTTGTTGGCGTTAATAAATTTGTCTCAGATGCAGATGAATATGATGTTGATATACATCAGGCAGATCCGGATGTGATAAAACATCAAGTGCAACGTCTTAAAGAAATAAAAGCGAAACGAAATACTAAGCAGGTGCATCTGTTGCTGGATGAAATCCGGAGAACCGCGGCATCTTCAAACAATCTAATGGGGCCAATACTTGCAGCAGTACACGAATATGCCACAATGGGAGAAATTTGTAATGCTTTAAAAGATGTATTCGGGGAGTATCAGGAAAACTTTTAACCGGAATATTTTCTATTAGTGAAGCATAACTGACAGTACAATAGAAATCATCTATTAACAAATATAGTTAAAGGAGACCAAAAATTGCAGAACCAAACTTTCCCCTTAAGAGTATTATTGGCTAAGCCTGGATTGGACGGGCATGATAAGGGAGCCAAAATCGTGGCTACTTTGCTTCGTGATGCCGGTGTGGAAGTTATCTATACCGGTCTGAGACAAAGTGTTGACCAAATTATATCAGTAGCGATCCAGGAGGATGTTGACGTAATTGCCCTTAGCATATTGTCAGGCGTCCATCTTGAAATAAGCCGTAAGATAATGAACAAACTCAGGGAAGAAGGTGTAGATACAATACCGGTCACTATAGGAGGCGTTATTTCAAAAAAGGATATTAAAGAGCTGAAAAAAATAGGCATTACCGAAGTTTTTCCTGTTGGTTCATCATTCGACAGCATTCTTGAATTCTTTAAATCAAGAACTAAAAAAGTTGAAATTTAAAATCGGAGACAGACAATGGGAAATATAAAATTAGGATATTCAGGAGTTGAGATTACTTCAGGTATAAATTTTAAAGAAAAGGTGTTTCTATGGAATGGAATATAGGTTGCATTGCTTCAAAACGAGCTACTACAACGCCGAATAAAACTGCGATGATTTATGAAGACCATCCGATTACATATAAAGAACTTAATGACGGGGCTAACCGCTTTGCCCACTTTCTTCAGGAAAAAGGCTTAAAAAAAGGTGATCATATTTCAGTATTTTTGTTAAATTGTCCTGAATTAATTGAAATATACTTTGCCGCAGCAAAGCTGGGAATCGTTTTTGTTCCGATGAATTTCCGCCTGGTTGGTCCTGAGTTGGAATATCAGCTTAATAATTGTGATTCACGACTGCTTGTTTTTCATGATACTCTCTTTAAGAACCTTGAGCCTGTCTTATCTTCAATTAAAGTGGAAAGAGATAAATTCCTTTTTATAAAGAGCGAAACACCGGATTGTTCTGGTTGTCCTGAATGGGCGATTGATTACGCTGATGTGATAGAAAGTTATCCGACGGACGAACCATTGCCCAATGAACCGATTTTAATGGATGATCCCCTTGCTATTCTGTATACTTCAGGGGTTACCGGTTTGCCAAAAGGCGCTGTTTTATCACACAGCCAGACCTATTTTAAAAATTTTCAGATCATAATGTATACTGATATGCGATCTGAAGACATTTTTCTTACTCAATTGCCCTTATTTCATTCCGGCGGTCTTTTTATAACTGCAACGCCTGTATTCTGTCGTGGTGCAACTCTTATAATGAGGCAACGTTTTAATGCTGAACAGTTTGCATTGGATATTGGAAAATACAAGGCCACCATAGTTTTTGCACTGACTACTATGTGGAGATTTGTTCTACAATCAGAAAAACTCGATTCTGCGAATACCGGTAGTATCAGGGTTACTATGGGAGGAGGTGAACGGACTCCTTTAACCCTTTTTGATGAACTGGCCGAAAGGGGAATTCACCTGCAAAACGGTTTCGGGCAGACTGAAAACTCTTATATGATGCTTATGCCTAAGAAATATATATTTTCTAAAAAGGGATCCATAGGCAAACCCGGCTTTTTTACCGAGGTATGGATAGAAGATTCAGATGGGAAAAAACTTCCACCTGGAAAAAAAGGTGAAATAGTTGCAAAAGGTCCCACAGTAATGAGCGGGTATTGGAAGCTGCCTGACAAAACTTCCGAAGCCATCAAAGACGGAGTGCTTCATACGGGGGATTATGGATACATGGATGAGGATGGATTTTTTTATATCGTAGATAGAGCAAAAGATATGTACAGGACCGGAGGTGAAAATGTCTACCCTGCTGAAGTTGAAAAGGTTTTAGCCAATCATCCCAAAATCTTTAATGTATCTATTATCGGTGTTCCTGATGAAAAATGGGGTGAAGCGGGTATGGCCTTTATTATTCCGGAAGAAGGTAAAAGCCTGACCAGTGAAGACGCGTTAGATTATCTCAAAGGCAAGGTGGCCAAATATAAGTTCCCACGCCATTTTAAATTTGTAGATTCTCTTCCCATGACTGCCACGGGTAAGATAATGAAGGTTAAATTAAAAGAAAAATATGGTGTTCGATTGGATGCTTAAAATGAATAATCCATTGATGACAAATTGATAGGTGCTCTGATAATTCAAATGGTCTTGATATATAGCCTGCTATATAAAAAGATAAAAAATAGAATTGTCCGGAGGAAAAATCATTTAACTACTAAAATTGTTTTTTAAACAAGGAGGAAAAATGTCAATCAAACAAAATTTTAAATGCCTGTATCCCTGCTTAATCATCGCAGTTGCATTAATGTTCACATTTTTTATTGCACCAGCACAAAGTAGTGCTGCGGAGAAACAAATTCTTGTGAAAATGGTGGGAACTCTCCCGGTTCATCATCACTTAACCAAAGCGCTTGAAATGTTTCGTGATATTGTTGAAAAAAAAGCAGGTGATCGTGTAAAATTTCAACTGTACCCGGCACAGCAGTTATACAACGACAAGGACCTTGTCAATGTATTGCCCAAAGGGGCGGTTGAAGGCGCAATAATTAACTCTGGTTTCTGGAGCGGAAAGGTGCGTGCTGAAGGTCCTATGTTCTTTCCACTTTACTCTTCAAGCAGGGATCAATTTTATAAACTTTTTGAAAGCAAAGCATGGGATCTTATTAAAAAAGATTTTGAGGAAGAGGGAAATATAAAAGTATTAAGTATGATTGAGTATGGCAGTTCCACCATTATTTCAAAAACTCCAGTCAGGACACTGGAAGATTTCAAGGGCTTGAGAACACGGGCATATGGAATGTATCCTGCAATTTTTATGCAGTCTGTTGGGGCATCACCGGTTGTCATGAGTTCAGGTGATGTTTATTTAGCCTTGCAGAGAAAGACGATTGATGCTGCAATGTCAGGAGTGAGTAGTTTTGTTGATCGTAAATGGTATGAAGTTTCTAAATATTTCTTATCCATTAACGTTTGTTATAGCACTCCATTCTTGTGTGCTTTTAATCTGGATTTCTGGAATAAACTTCCCGCTGATTTGCAAAAGATTTTTCAAGATGCAGCCATAGAGACTCAGGAGTGGACAAAAAATTATACTTTGGAATCAGACGTAAGATATAGGAACCTGTTAAAGGAAAAGGGCTGTACAGAAATACAAATAAGCGATGAAGAGCTCGCTCGTTGGAGTGAAAAAGCGGTTCCTGCTCTTGAGGCTGAATACATAAAACACTATGGAGCGAAAGCCCGGCAGATTCTTGACTTACTGCCGAGATAGTTTTCTGATCTGACAAGATTGCAGTATTTTTTTTATAAACCCGGTCATCCCGTGAGTATAGGAACAAAAAGGGCTAACCTGTGAATGCGGATTTGCACATCAAGGTTGATAGAATAAGCCTGAAACGCAAGTTCGACCCATTGGCGTGGCGGCCTCTTAGATCATGAACTCACGGGAGGCTGGAAATAATAGAGGATATTCATGAACATTACAAAAAAAATAGCTGAATATGTATATAAAACTAATATTTCCGATATACCGCAGGATGTATTGGATACAGCTAAGCTGTGTTTTCTTGACTGGCTGGGAGTTACCATTGCAGGGGCAAAAACCGAGTTCGGCGAAGTAGCGCAAGGCTATCTTTCCCTTAACTCAAAACACGGAATTGCAAGTATAATCGGGAAAAATCAAAAAGCAGATCTGCAAAATACTGCCCTTATAAATGGAATATTCTCCCATGCGCTTGACTTTGATGACTATCATATGACAACCATATTGCATTCTACTGCCCCAACTTTTCCTGCAATACTTGCAACGGCTGAATATGCGGAATCAAACGGTGAAGAATTACTTTTGGCATTTGTTCTTGCTCTCGATGTAACTCTAAGGCTCGGAAAGGGCGTGCATCGGATTCATTATGACAGGGGATGGCATATTACTTCAACAATTGGTCGATTCGGGGCTGTTGCAGGTGTTGCACGTCTTCTCCATCTTGATACCGACACTATAATCAATGCCCTTGGTATTGCCGGCACAACTGCCGGAGGTCTGAGAAATGTATTCGGCTCCATGTCAAAGCCCTATCATGTGGGAAAAGCTGCTATGGACGGATTGATGGCCTGTTTTTTTGCACAAAAGGGTCTTGACAGTTCAGCAGATATCTTTGGTGGGAAACATGGCTTTTTTGATCTTTTTACTGAAAATCCGGATTATAACACTATAATTAAAGGTATAGGCAAAGATTTTTTATTAAATGAGATTTGCTTTAAAACCTATCCGGCACCATTGTGAGTGCATTCAACCACAGATCTCATGGTTGAGATCCGGAAAAATGAAAGTCCTGTTATATCTGATATAGAAAAAATAGAGATAGAAATTGATAATTTACCCCTTGATGCTGCCGGCATAATAGAGCCCAAGACTTTGCATGAAGCACGGTTCAGCATATATTTTCTTGCAGCTCTTGCCCTTACCGAAGGAAAGGTGACAGTGGAAAATTTTACAGAGAAAAAGGTTCTGGACCCTGAACTTGTTGTTTTAAGAAGAAAAATTAAGGCAACAGGCCTTTCTGATATCGGGCTTAGTTCAAACGTTGCAATTCATATGAAAGACGGCAAAATTTATAGACGATATACCCCTGACCCTAAGGGGTCTTTAGAGAAGCCCCTGAGCCCTGAAGAACTAAAAGATAAGTTCAGGACTACAAGTGGCCTGCCATCTGAAACAGCCGACAAGGTAATTGAAAAAATAATGGGATTGGAAAGGATTAAATCTACAAATGAGATATTATCTTTAGTTTAGAACTCCGGTACTTTAATATCAAAGAAATTATGGAAATAAAAAAAAATAAAAAAAATGGGGTAAATTTTATGACAGATAACATACAAAAACAATCAGGCTGGGCAAAGGTGGGGAATGCTATTGATTCGATAACCGACTCTGCAGGAGCTATCGCAGGCTTTGCCATGCTTTTCGTTGCGGTTATCATTACTTACGAAGTAATCATGCGACATTTTTTCAAAGCCCCTACTATCTGGACATATGATATTTCAGGTTACATACTTGTATGGTTCGGTTTTTTATCTTCTGCTTATGGTCTGAAACAGGGGGGGCATATTCATGTGGATATTTTAGTCGGTAAAATGAGACCCCGAACAAAAATACCCCTTGAGATTATAGCATATGTTTTATGTTCTCTTTATGCTCTCATCATGTTCGTATATAGCTGGCAGATGGCTATGGATGCTTTTCATCATAATGAAACTGCTCCAACAATTTTACAGGCTCCAATGTGTTTGGTTGAACTTGGTATAGTGATCGGAACATTTTTATTGAGCCTTCAGGCATTGCGAATGCTGATTGTAAAAATATCAGAATGGATTCAGTCAACGCGGATTAAAGAAGATTCAAAAGATAGTTCAGGCATTATCAATAACCCCTGGCTTATTCTTCCTTGTTATTTAATTCTTTCCGCTCTTGGAATTTGGTGCTACGTGGTCAGTCCCGGTATAGGACTCGTATTTATTATGATTATTCTGCTTTTTGCAGGAGTGCCGGTATTTACATCCCTCGGAATTGTCGGAACTCTGGGTCTTTTTATCCTTCTGGGCTCACAATCAGGGCTTCCCCAGACAGCTGCCATCGGCTTAAAGTCCCTGGATAACTTTATCCTGCTGGCGGTTCCATTGTATATATTGGTCGGGCAAATCCTCATGGAAAGCGGCATTGGTAAAGAATTGTTTGATATTTGTGTTAAATGGTTTGGACACTTACCTGGTGGCATGACAGTCGCTGCTATAGGCGCATGCGCTATTTTTGCCGCAATTTCGGGTTCAAGTGTTGCAACCGCCGCTACGGTAGGGATGGTTGCCATTCCGGAAATGCTGAAACGAAGCTATGATCCAAAACTGGTATATGGCACAATAGCATCCGGAGGTACGCTGGGAATACTTATTCCACCCAGTGCTGCTATGATTATTTATAGCTCTATAACAGATGAATCTACAGGTGCTTTGTTTATGGGAGGTGTAATTCCGGGGATTATTATGGCCATCCTTTTTGCATTGTTTGCAGTCATTTTTTGTGTCTATACAGGACGATATGAAAAAATAGAACCTTTTTCATGGAAAGAAAGATTTGTTGTTTTTAAAGATTCTTTTTGGGGATTGATGACACCTGTAATTATAATCGTTACAATTTATACCGGTGTTTGTACACCCACAGAAGCTGCTGCCCTGGCAGTTGTTTATGCTCTGGCTGTATCTCTTTTTCGCGGCAAAATCAAACCTAAAGAGCTTAAGAGAATGATGGCTAAAAGTACTCGTACTTCTACAATGATTCTGATGATTGTTGTTGGAGCCCTTCAGTTAGGTATGATTACTACTTTCTTGCAGGTGCCGCAACGCGCGGTTGCCCTTGTGGGAGCTCTTGATTTTCCTGTCTGGGTAATCATGGGGCTGCTGTGTTTAATTTTCGTGATCCTGGGCATGTTTCTCGAAGTAGTATCTATTCTTTTGATTACCATGCCGATTGTTCACCCTTTAATTATACATATGGGTTTTAATGGAGTATGGTTTGGAGTATTTATTGTTCTGCTGATGGAAATGGCATTAATTACTCCCCCTGTTGGTTTAAATGTTTATGTAATTCAGGGGATCGCAAATGCCCGAATGTCCGAGGTGATTTTAGGAGTACTCCCTTTCATGGCATTGCTTCTGGTCGGTCTTCTTCTCTTGTGGTTTTTTCCGCAGCTTGTTCTTTGGTTTCCGGGCACTATGGGATTGGGAGGTCTATAATTATTTATATTTAACTGAACAGACGTCAGCAATAAAAATAATAGCGAAATGATGCTATGGATAATAAAATAATCACTAAAATAAATCGAAGGATGCCAAAGTGAAAACAAACATCAATAAGATACTCTTTACAACAGACCTTTCCAGTAATTCACGATACGCCTTTAATTATGCGGCAAGTATCGCAGGTCATTATGGAGCAAGCATTGTGATCCTTCACGTAATGGAAAATATACCACAGGGCGCCGAAGCCCTTATTTCCGGGTTTCTTGGTGAAGACAAAATGAACGAGCTTGCCAAAGCAAATGAACAGAACGCACGCTCTGCCCTCATTGGGAAAAAAAGTGAAAGCATGATGATCAGACAAGCTTTGGATGCTCTCAGTCAGGATACCGTGGTCGGCCGTGATGAAGGGGTTGTAACCGATGAAATTATCGTTACTAAAGGGGATGTAGCCGAAGAAATTATTAACCAGGCCAATGACTGTGACATGATAATAATGGCTTACCGTTCAAGAAACATGCTGGCCGATACGATAGTTGGCGATCATACCAGGCGGGTACTCAGGCGAAGCAAAAAGCCTGTTTTGCTGGTGCCAATGCCGGATGAAAAATAAGCTGCAATATGCTTTTGAAATTTTTTAATAAATTGTGAGGGCTAAAGATTATGAAAAATCGTGTAACCGAGATACTGGGTATAGACCTGCCTTTAATTCTGGGCCCGATGCGTTTGATCACTTTAGGAGAGGTGGCTGCTGCCTTCTCCAACAGCGGAGGCTTTGGCCAGATTGCTGCCTCAGGGCTTTCAACCGACAGGTTGCGATCAGAACTTAAAAAAGCCAAGGAGCTTACAACTAAACCTTTTGGAGTTAATATTCCTATATATCGACCCAATGCTTATGATGCACTTGAAATTGCTGTTGAGACAGGGCTTAAAGCTGTTACCACCTGTGCAGGTGATCCGGCCAAGTTGATCGGACGTATTAAAGAAGCAGGTCTTAAAGTTTTTCATAAAGCAGCTACCGTAAAAATGGCTAAAAAGGCTGAAGCTGCAGGCGTAGATGGAATAATTGCTACAGGATTTGAGGCTGGGGGCCATGTAGGAAGAGAGTGGGTAACCAATTTTTGTCTTATTCCCCAATTGTCGGATGCCTTGAAAATACCGATAGTCTCTGCTGGTGGTGTGGCGGATGCAAGGGGTCTGCTGGCAGCTTTTGCCCTGGGTGCTGAGGGTGTTGAGATTGGAACCGTCATTTTATCCACCCGTGAATGTCAGGTACCTGATTTTTTTAAACAGCTTATCCTAGATGCAGGAAGCGATTCTACTATACTTCTTGGTAAAAAAGCGATGCCCATGCGTGTTTTGAGGAATAAGGCTGCAGAAAGTATTGGCGGGCCGGATAAATCAAAAGAAGACAGGAAATTGGACTCACAGGGAGACAAAAAATATGTTGCTGAAGAAGGCGTGGATGCCGACAATGCAATAATGCCATGCGGTCAGATTTCCGGCTTGATAAGGGAGATAAAAAGCGTGAAAGAATTGCTGCCGGAAATGATGGAAAAAGCACAGATATTGTCTTCCCAATTGCGGGATGTATTTCAAGACAAAAACGATTCGGGCAGATAGGATGGTTGTGAAATAATCCACGACCGATGATTGTTATTTAGAACATTTACAAGGGGGCATGATGAAAATGGAATATGTTTTACTTGATAAAAAAGATGGAATTGGAACCATTACCCTTAACAGGCCAGAAAGATACAATGCTTTTGCAGGAGGAATGAGAGAAGAAATTCTGGAAGCGGTACAGGAAACGTGTTCTGATCCCGATATTCGCGCAATTGTTATTACCGGTAATGGGAAAGCCTTTTGTGCGGGTGGAGATGTGAACGAGTTTGTCAGCGGAAACAGCAAGGCGCTTTCTGATGCTGATATTGCTACTTCCGATAGACTCACCATGTGTAAGGCTGTTCTTGCTATAAATGCGGGAGAAAAACCGGTAATTGCCGCAGTAAATGGTGTTGCAGCCGGTGGCGGTTGTAATCTCGCCCTCTCCTGCGACATCAGAATTGCCAGTGAAAAGGCAAAGTTTGGACAGGTTTTTACTCGCAGAGGTGCATTCCCCGATTGGGGCGGCATTTATTTTTTACCCCGCCTTGTTGGATATGCCAAAGCTGCGGAATTACTTTTTTCAGGAGAAATAATTGATGCCCGGGAGGCCTTTAAAATAGGAATGGTAAATAAAGTTATCCCCCATGATAAATTAATGGAAGAGACATATAAAATGGCTGAAAGGATTGTAAAAAATGCACCAATTCCTATTGCCTTTATTAAACGGGGTCTTCAAAATTTTTACAAGATGGATCTTAGCCAGGCTGTTGATTACGAGGCATATGTATTAGGCATGACCTTGAAAAGTGAGGATTTTATGGAAGGGTTTAACGCCTTTCTGGAAAAAAGAGAACCGGTTTTTAAAGGCAAATAATGGTAACTTTGTTGAAAGAAATTATCCGGAAAGATGATGGCAGGATAAGTACAATTTTCTTCAATCGCCCGGAAAAAAGAAATGCTTTAAATGCAGATGCTCTTTTCCAACTGGGTGATATCGTAAATCAGATAGAAAGAGAAAATAAGATAAGGGTACTTGTCTTAAGGGGAGCAGAGGATAAAAATTTTTCTGCCGGCGTGGACCTTTCCTGCGGAAAAAATAATTTCAAACGGATGATTGAAGGTCTGGAATATTGTCTTAACAGCCTGATTAATTTTTCTCAGCCGATGATCAGCATGATTTACGGTCCTGCCATAGGAGCAGGGCTGGACATTTCGGTAATATCGGATTTTAGGATTGCTGCCAACGGCGCCAGTTTTGGCGCTCCTTTGGTCAAACTGGGAAGAACATATTACTACACGGCTATCAGGCGGCTCACACGCCTGATCGGGCTGGCCGGAGCAAAGGAGATTTTGTTGACAGGGAGGCTGATAGATGCCAGGCGTGCATTGGAAATCGGGCTGGTTAATCAGTTAGTCCATGAGGATGACCTTGAATCCGCGGTAGGTTTCCTTGCAAATGAATTGGCGGAAGATACCGCCCCCCTGGCAGTGAAAGTTACCAAACTCACAATAAAAAAACTTTTTGAGGAAACGCCACTTGATCCGTCGTTGGAAGACGAACTTAAGCGGTTTGCAGATGAAATAAATCAGAGCGAAGATGCTAGGGAAGGGATAAATGCTAAAATTGAAAAGCGCAAACCGGTTTTTTCAGGGAGGTAATTATGCCAGTTGATAATGATAATTTTCAAGTTAAAACACCCAGGGAAGCACTCTCCCTTTTAAGTCAGAAAATGTTCAACAAATATGGTAAAGAAGCACTCTTGGAAATTGAAGACGTCTGGTACAAACTCGGATGTGCTGTTGGAAAAAAGATGAAAAAGAAATTGCCTGATACCAATTTAATAACAGTTGCAAATAGTTTTGTTGACGGTGGTCACAAACGAGGAGCTAAGGTAGACGTGCTTGAGTTAACCGAAAATAAGTTTCATCTGAGAGGATACCACTGTGCGATCGGTCTTAATGGAAAGGGAAAGAAGCTCTGCTGGGCATGTATGGGGATAGATCGCGGCCTTTTTGAGACAGCTACGGAAAATGATTTAGAAATGAAGATAATTAAAACCCTTTCAGATAATGATGAATATTGTGAATTTGTGATCAAGCGATTAATAAAAAAACCTGGAGATTAACGACAACTTGCAATTGATGATATAAAAAAATGCTACAGGACAATTTGTACACGAAGCTAGTAATTCTTAAAAAAATTAAACATTTGGGGACAAAAATATGGACTTTGAAACGATTATGCTGGTTAAAAAAAAACATATAGCGACATTGACCTTGAACAGACCGGAAAAAAGTAATGCGATCAACAGGAAGATGATGGAAGAACTTGGAGAAGCGATTGAGGATGTGGCCGGAGATGACGAAATGAGGGCTTTGCTGCTTACAGGAGCAGGTAAGGCTTTCTGTGGCGGAGCTGATCTTGATATAATGCCGGGTGGTGGAGATGTAAAAGATCTTGCGGAACTTGGGGTTGAGACATTAAGACGCTCATTTCTCTTTAAAGCATCAAAAAAAATTATTCTCGGGATTCAACAGATGGAAAAACCGACCATTGCCATGATAAATGGTGTATGTGTGGGCGCTGGATTTGATCTGGCCCTATCGTGTGACCTGAAAACAGCAAGTGAAAAGGCAAAATTTATGTGCGGATTCGTAAAGCTTGGCCTTTTCCCGGGTTTTGGAGCAGCCTGGCTTTATCCGAGATGCATGGGAGTGACAAAAGCATTTGAGATGCTTTTTACAGGAGATATGTTGAAAGCACAGGAAGCAAAAGAAATCGGAATGATTAACAAATTGGCATCACCGGAAAAACTTGAAGAAATTACTCTTGAAATGGCTACAAAAATTGTCAATGGTCCGCCTGTCGCAATAAGATTGATGAAGTCACAAGTATACAGGGGAATGGGAAGTGATTTAAATGCTGCTCTGGATGACGCTGCTGTCTGTGAATCAATTACACTTGCGTCAAAAGATCATATTGAAGGAATTACTGCCTTTCGAGAAAAAAGAGCGCCATTATTTGAAGGAAAATAATTTAAATTTTTGAGGAGAGACATCTTCATGGATAAAAAGACCGAAGATAGAATCAGACAACTACGTGAAGTAAAGGCTGCCGCATTAAAAGGTGGTGGTGAAAGAAAAATTGAGATCCAGCATAAGAAAGGAAGAATGACAGCGCGGGAAAGGTTGGACTATTTGCTGGACGACAAAAGTTTTACCGAGTTTAATATGTTGTTGTGTCATATGGACGGCGCACCGGGCGATGGTCTTGTCAGCGGTGTCGGCACTATAAATGGAAAAAAAGTATGCGTGTATTCCCAGGACCCAACAGTCAAAGGAGGCTCTATAGGCGCGCTTCACGGTTATAAAATGTACAAGACAGTAGAACAGGCGCTACAGATGG
This sequence comes from Desulfobacula sp., assembly GCF_030611305.1. GTDB lineage: Bacteria > Desulfobacterota > Desulfobacteria > Desulfobacterales > Desulfobacteraceae > Desulfobacula. Next base: position 36,971 of record NZ_JAUWQB010000013.1, read on the forward strand.
GCATTCCTCTTGTCGGCCTTCATGATTCGCCAGGGGCAAGGCTTCCCAAGATAAAAGAGAGTAAAACCGCCCTTGGAGATATGATGGAGAAAAGTGGAGGTTCGATTTTTTATCCCAATACGCAGGCTTCTGGTGCTATCCCTCAGATATCGGCTATCCTTGGCAGTTGTGCAGGAATTTCTGTTTATTCACCTGCATTGACTGATTTTATATTTATGGTGGATAAAACCAGCCATATGTATATTACAGGTCCCGCCATGGTTAAATCTGTCATGGGCGGTGATATCAGCCATGAAGAATTAGGTGGTGCGAAAATTCATTGCAAAATCAGCGGCGTAGCAGATAAAAGATTTAAAAATGAAAAAGAATGTCTGGACGGCATAAAAGAACTTTTGAGCTATCTTCCTCCTAATATGAATGAAAAACCGCCCCAAAAAGCCATGACGGATGATTCTGAAAGATTAATGGATGATATACTGGATACCATTCCCCCACAATCCAACAGGCCCTATGACATGCACAAGATTATTAACAAAATTATTGATGGAGGCAGCTTTTTTGAAATAAAACCTGAATTTGCTACAGAAATAATTGTTGGATTTGCCCGTCTTAATAATGAAACAATTGGAATTGTTGCCAACCAGCCCATGGTGCTTGCCGGGAGCCTGACAAGCAACAGCTCGGATAAACAGGCAAGATTTATGAGATTTTGTGATTGTTTCAATATCCCTATAATTCTGCTTGTTGATACACCTGCATATATGCCTGGTGCACCTCAGGAACGCTTTGGAATCATCAGACACGGCGCCAAAGTTCTGTATGCTCTTTGTGAAGCAAACGTTCCGCGGATAGCCGTTGTTCTGAGAAAATCTTATGGTGGCGGGAATCTGGGTATGGGAGTCGTCTCCGGTATGGGGACAGATCTTGTTTATTACTGGCCAACTGTTGAAGTGGGTGTATTGGGACCGAACGCCTCGGTAGAGCTTTACTTTGGCAAGGAAATCCGAGAATCAAATAATCCTGAAGCGGTTAGAACAAAAAAGCTATCTGAATTCACCGAGAAATATTCAAATCCCATGCGTGAAGTGTCAGCAAACTGGGGGATTGATGATGTTATCGAACCTAAAGAAACCAGAAAGATTTTAATTAAAGGATTAAATTTTCTTTCTTCCAAAAAAAGGCCGGTCAGGCACACTAAACACCATGGAAACATTCCCCTGTGATGGTTTGTGTTTCAGATGGGAGGACAAATTATAACCCCGTGAATAAGGAATTTTCAGTCAGATAATGGATAGAGAGGCGACTACAAGGGTGTTAGCTATGGAAAAAAATTTATTTAAATACATGGAGAATTTTAATGAACGAAGAAGGAAAAATCAGAGTACTGGTTGCCAAACCCGGGCTTGACGGGCATGAACGTGGTGCATGGGTTGTTGCTTATGGGCTGAGAGATGCCGGTTTTGAGGTTGTCTACACCGGATTACGGCAGACACCTATGGAGGTTGCAACTGCAGCTATACAGGAGGATGTCAATGTGGTAGGGCTCTCCATCCTTTCCGGTGCCCATCTTAGTTTAAGCAGAGCTGTCATCGAGAATCTCAAGGCTCAGGGTGGAGAAGATATTATTGTTATGGTTGGCGGAGTTGTTTCAGATGATGATATTCCAAAATTGAAAGAGATGGGTGTCTCTGAGGTTTTCACTTCGGGAAGTTCCATCCAGTCAATCGCTGAGTTCATTCATTCTGTGACTTCTTGAACTCAGAGGCCATTCAAGGAATAAAAATAAAATTGAAAAATAAAATTCACTATCGCTGGATTGTTCTTCTGATATTTGTTTCATCTCAGCTCGTTCTTTCCATCGCAGGATATGGCTGGGGAGCCCTTGCTCCTTTTTTAAAAAAACTTATGTCATTGAATAGTACCCAGATAGGCAGCATCGGCTCCATTTTTTATTTTGCTGCAGCTTTGTCAGCGTTACCTTCAGGTATGTTGGTTGATCTTTACGGAGTAAAAAAAGGCCTTATCGGGTGGCTGGGGATTACAAGTGTTCCCCTACTGCTTCTTAGTATTTTTAAACCCATTTTCCCAATTTTTATTATATTGGCGGCAATAAGTGGATTGGGCTATGGCATTGGCAACCCTGTCTGTTCCAAGGGATTGTTCTTATGGTTTGACCAGAATATAAGGGGGCTTGTATTTGGAATAAAGCAATCTGCCGTGACAGTTGGCGCAGCGGTCTCCGGCATACTTCTGGTTTATCTTGCCGATAAAGTGGGTCCCTTTAATGCTCTTGGCATCATTGGTCTGGCTATTTCCGTAATGACCATTTTATCATTAATTTATTATCATGATCCAATTCACCCTGAAAATATTTCCAATAATACAACTGCTCTTAAAAGGGGAAAATTTCTTTCCGAATTTGGTGAGCTTTTTGCCAATAAGCCCTTTTTCTATCTGTCTCTTATCATGGCATTGCTTGGCCTGGCTCAGGGTGTGGTTATCAGTTTTCTCATCCTTTATGCTACTGAAAAATTGGGATATTCACTTTTGGAAGCCGGCTCCCTTTTGACCCTTGTAATGATCAGCGGTGCTGTGGGTCGGATACTATGGGGTTTTATTAGTGACCGCCTGTATGGCGCCCGTCGCAAACCGGTTCTAATTATTATATCCACACTGGCTGTCCTTACTATAACCGCATTGGCCGTGTGGGACGTTACATGGCCCAAATGGCTGTTGATACCCGTGCTCATGGGGTTAGGGCTTTCAACCGCCGGATGGAACAGCGTTGCGTTGGTGCTGGTAACCGAGATCAGTACAGAATCAAGAACAGGCACTTCAGTGGGCCTGGCCTCTACTATTGCATGGTTTGGTCTTGCGTCCGGGCCTATTGCCTTTGGAAGTATAATAGATCACTTTGGATATTTTTATGCCTGGAGAGCAATGGCGTTTTTTTGTATTTTTTCTTTAATTCTCTGCTTTTTGTTGCCAATTAATGAAGCAGTCAACAATGTTACAGGAGATTAAAATTATGAAACAAGAACAAATGGATTTCAGCCGTAGAATAATACGATTTATTACAGAAACAAACACTAAAGATATTCCCCCTGAAATTTATGAACATGCTAAAATCGCTTTTCTAGACTGGCTGGGGGTCACGCTTGCAGGCAAGGACGATCCTCTGGTAGAAAAACTGATCAGATATGCCGATTTAATGGGAGGAAATAAGCATGGGACTCTTATTGGTCGGAGAATAAAAAAAAGCCTCAGTCAGGCGGCTTTGATAAACGGGGCTGCATCCCATGCTCTGGATTACGACGACACATTGATGACTTATGTCGGTCATCCAACGGTCACCATGATTCCGTCATTGCTGGCTCTATCAGAATGGAAAGAAAAAAGCGGTATTGATTTTCTGACAGCATATATTATCGGTATGGAAGCAGCTTCTGTCATTGGTACTTGTGCCGGCATGGATCATTACATGCATGGATGGCACGCCACATCCACCATAGGACATTTCGCTTCTGCTGCTGTCTGCTCCCGGTTGCTGGGGTTAACTGGAGATCAGACGTTTTACGCTTTTGGCATCGCCGGAACCCAGGCATGCGGCCTTAAAATATCCTTTGGCACCATGTGCAAACCCTTCCATGCCGGCCGGGCATCCCAGGCCGGGCTTATGGCAGCCCTGCTGGCTGCTGACGGTTTTACTTCTGCCCATAACATTCTGGAAGGCCCCAAGGGGTTTTTCCATGTTCTTAATGGAGAGGTAAAAGAAGATATTGTTAAAAACTTGGGGGAAACATGGAATATTAAAAATCTGGCTCAAAAATATCATGCATCGTGTCATGCCACTCATTCCGCCATTGAAGCAGCAAGAAGCCTTGTCCGGCGGGAGAGAATATCAATTGATAAAATAAAATCCATTAGAATCCACACCTCAGAGCTGTCTCTGGGCATAGTGGGCAATGCAGAACCCAAAACCGGCCTGGAAGGAAAATTCAGTGTTATTTATTGTGTAGCCAACGCTCTTTTAAAAGAAAATACAGGTATGCAGGCATTTACAGATGAAGTGGTGATGGATCCGGCAGTCCGGACATTCATGGAAAAAATATCAATTAAGTTAGACAAAGACATGGCTGCTCTGGGGGCCAGGGTCGAAATCGAGACAGATTTGGGGGAAATTTATTCCATGATTACGGATATTATAAAAGATATACCTGACCTTGGGGTAAAGAGATCGAAAATAAAAGATAAATTCATTGATTTGAGCAAGCCTGTTCTTGGAGATAAAAAAACTGAAGAAATATTGGAGAAGGTGTTCACTTTAGAGAAAATTGATAATTTAAAGCCCTTTATTGAAGACCTTTAAAGCCAAATTTTAAATGTACATTAATATTACATGTAAAATTAATGTACATTTAAGTTCTCAATGATATAAACCCTTTACGAGATACACATAATAATGATGTATCATGTTTTTTAAATTTTATCTTTTTTTGTATTATTGATCTTCTATTAAACACTGTAAATACAAATGGTTATATGCAATTAAATATAATCGGGAGAACCGGCACAAAGATTGCTTTTGGTTGCCAGTAGGGGTAGTACTCTAAAACTTGACCATATAGGATAGAATTTTTTACTAAAAAAAGGAGAGAAACAAAATGGAGAATTTCATTAACAAAAAAACAATGTTTTTGTGCTTGCTAATAACGATTGTGACCTTTGCATTTATCGGTTTGAAGTTAACGGATGTGGCAGCCGCATCCGAGAACAAGCCGGTAATCTTAAAGATGTCAACCTATTTAACTCCATCTTATAAAGATGGATTCTATGCGAATAAAAGGATGGTAGATTATATCAATCTTCATGGTAAAAAGTGTAACCTAAGCGCTGAATTTTTTCATTCCGGTACTGTCTATAAAGCCAAGGAACTTTTGCCCAGTTGTATGACGGGTTCGCTCGATATCGGAGGCTTGGTAGCACCCTATGTCGAAGGCAGCATACCTGCCCTCGGTGTTTCGTCTTTGCCCTTTGCCTGGGAGAGTTTTTACGTCCATAGAGATGGCACCAGAAGAGGAAGTCCATATTTTAATTTCCTGGCTGATGAATATGCTCAACGTGGACTTGTGCTTCTTTCCCAGTCTCCTGTGGGGCCTCAGGAATTTATCAGCTCTAAGCCCCTATTAAAACTGGAAGACTGGAAAGGCCTGAAGGTCAGGGTATCCGGGGCGGTGTATTCTAAAGCCATGCAGACAATCGGTGCAGTCCCTATTTCCATGCCCTCGGGTGAGGTTTATACTTCACTTCAAAGAGGCGTTGTGGATGCTGCCCAGGGACTTGATATAACCTTTAAAGCTCGTAAGCTCTATGAAGTTACCAAGCACCAGATAAATTTTAGCTGTTTTGATATGGAATGGACAATTTTCATGAACAAAAAGAAGTTTGACAGTCTATCCAAGGACCAGCAAAAAGTTGTAATGAATGCGGCCGAAATATGTGGACATGACATGAGTACGTCTGAAGTCCTTGGAGGTTTTATGGGGTTGAGATCCAGCCTTGAAAAAAAGAATGGCATTAATCAGATATATTACTCAGAGAATGAGTACAAACGATTTAAAAAAGCAATGGAACCGGTAGTAGAATGGTGGACCAAAAAAGTTGGCAAGGAGACGGCCCAAAAGGCCTTAAGGGCTGTGCGTGACAGTCAAGACGTGGGAATACCGAGCTGGGGAAAGCTCGATTTAATCCTTCCTGAGTAAGCGGTTTTCACAAATTTCCCGATCCCGCTATCACGGGATCGGGAAATTTAATGGAGACGTCTACAGTCCATCAAAAAAAGGATATGCAAAAAAGGCCTTATTCGCTTTGCATAATAACATTAAGGTAATGCCGTTGGCTTGTAAGGAGGTATCAATGAAGGCTGTTGTAAGTATCGGACGAAACATGGGCAAGGCAATTAACCAGGTTTGCCAATTCGGGCATCTGCTGGGAGAAATCGCCGTATTGATATTGTTACTTATGGTTTCCTATACTGTGGTCATGAGATATTTTTTTAATAATCCACCCATATGGACAGAGGAAATAGGCTGTTACCTTTTTATCTTCATAATCTGGATTTCAGTGGGTGGTGTACTGAAAGAAGATCGCCATATTACTTTTGATTTGGTATTTGAATATATTTCTCCGAATACGCAGATCTGGCTTAAAATCGTGACCTCTTTTGTAGGTCTTTTGTTTTGTGTTGTTCTTGCCTGGTATGCTACCAGGTATACATTTTTTCAATATCAATTCAACCTTGAGTCTTCCACATTGTTATCCATGCCGTTGTGGATACCCTATATGACCATACCTGTGGGGGGAATTATAATCAGCCTGCAGTTCCTGGTCAAAATTGCGGGATATTTCTCTTTTCTGTCAGGCCAGAAGAATAAACAAAAGGAGAATATGAATCATGGAGCCTAACTTAGTTCTCATAATATGCATAGTGATTTTGTTTGGTCTATTGCTCGCAGGTAGCCCTATCTTTGTAGCTCTGGGAACAGCAAGCATTCTTGGCATTTTCCTGTTAGGGGGGCTGAGTGCAGTCTACCGTTTGCCTTCAATAATTTTCTCACATCTTGACAACTTTATTCTGCTTTCTGTGCCGCTTTTCCTGCTGATGGGTCAAGTTCTCTTTTTTTCAGGGATAGGTGCGGATCTATATAAATCCGGAAACAAATGGTTTTCGGGAGTCAGGGGGGGGCTGGCAATGGCAAGCACGATTTCTTGCGCTGTTTTTGGTGCCATGTGTGGTGTAAGCCTGGCTGCTGCCGCGGCTATCGGATCATTCGCTATCCCGGAAATGAAAAAAATGAATTACGATCCCGGATTCGCTGCAGGCACAGTCGCCGCTGCGGGTGCCTTAGCCATGCTCATTCCGCCGAGTCTGTTGTTTATCCTATACGGTGCCATAGCTGATGTATCGGTCGGCAAACTGTTTATCGGTGGTATAGTGCCCGGCATTATTCTGGCTTTAATGATGTGCGGTTATGAATGGATAGCAGTAAAAAGGAATCCGCTCATGGCCCCTATGATAAAAGAAAACGTAACCTGGAAAGATAAGTTTTCTTCCCTAAAGAGGTTATGGCCTGCATTGATTCTCATATTTTTAGTGCTGGGAACCATTTATCTTGGTGTTTGCACTCCTACAGAGGCCGGAGCCATTGGTTCGATGGGCGCCATTTTTATATCCGTTTTTATTTATCGTAGTCTCACGTGGGAAAAATTTCGGCTTATTTTTAATTTTACGACTCGAACAACAGCGTCGATAATGCTTATCTTTTCTTGCGGGGTCTTATTCAGCGTGCTCCTAACCATGCTGAGACTCCCGGACAAGCTGTCTGAATTTGCCATTGCAAGCGGATTGCCTGGATGGGGGATTATTATTATGTTGTGTTGTATGCTTCTGATTCTTGGTATGTTTGTGGACGGTGGAACAGCAGTTATAGTCACCACCCCTATTGTACTGCCAACAATAATCTCAGCAGGTTATGATCCGTTGTGGTGGGGAGTAATCCTGATATTGAATCTTGAGATGGCCGTAATCACGCCTCCTGTGGGGTTAAACCTTTATGCAATCAAGAGCATTGCCAATGATATAGCAATGAAAGATATTATTCGAGGATCTTTGCCTTTTGTCATTGTTGAGATGCTTTGCCTGGCACTATTTATAATTTTTAAAGACCTTGCCCTGTGGCTACCCAGAATGATGGGATAACAGAAGATCCTGCAATACGTTTGAGGTTTGATGAATAGTCTTTTGCTCATAAAATCAACATCTTTAAATGGCTTACAATGTTAAATATAGGGGAAAATAGATGTCTGCTCGACAATGGAATATTGGTAGCATAACAAAAAAAAGAGCAATGCTTTCACCGGATAAGACGGCAATTATCTATGAAGGTAGAACAATAACTTACAAAGCGCTCAACGATGGAGCAAACCGCGTTGCCCATTATCTCCAGGAAAAGGGTTTAAAAAAGGGTGACCGGATTTCGGTTTTGCTTTTTAACTGCCCGGAATTCCTTGAGGTTTATTTTGCCGCAGCTAAATTAGGTATTATTTTCGTTCCTCTTAATTTTCGTTTGATCGGGCCGGAATTGGAATACCAGCTCAACAATTGTGAATCGCGCCTGTTGGTGTTTCATGATACACTTATTGAAAATATTGAATCTGTGCGCTCAAATACCAAGGTGGATGAGGATAAGTTTTTATACCTGAAAAGTGGCCTTCCTAACTGTGCCGGGTGTCCTGAATGGGCGACTGATTACAAAAAAATTGTGGAAAGCTGCTCCATGGCAGAACCGATACCCCGGGAACCGATATATTTTGATGATCCCCTGTGTATCATGTATACATCCGGGGTAACTGGAGCGCCCAAGGGTGCTGTTCTCTCCCATCAACAAACTTATTTCAAAAATTTTCAAATCATCCTTTACACTGACATGAGTGTTGATGACAGATTTCTTGCACAATCGCCGCTGTTTCATTCGGCAGGGCTTTTTTTCTTGGCAACACCGGTTCTCTGTTGCGGGGCAACAATGATCGTAAGGCAAAGTTTTGAACCTGAACAATTTACTATTGACATTGGAAAATATAAACCCACGATAATCTTTTGCATGACTGCCATGTGGAAAATGATATTGGAAACCAAACGGCTGGACAGCGTGGATACGACGGGTGTAAGGGTTGTTGTCGGAGGCGGAGAGAAGACTCCTCTGAGTCTTTTCGATGAGCTGAGCTCGAGAGGGCTTCATATGCAGATGGGCTACGGCCAGACTGAAAATTCTGTAATGATGATTATGCCCAAAGAATATGTTGAAAAGAAGAAAGGTTCTATTGGAAAACCGGGTTTTTTTACCGACGTATGGATAGCACACAAGGATGGCAAAAAGGCCGCACCGGGTGAAATAGGTGAAATAGTAGCAAGAGGTCTCCCTGTGATGAGTGGTTATTGGAATATGCCAGATATGACGGCCAAAACAATTGTGGACGGAGTACTCCACACGGGCGACCTTGGCTATATGGATGAGGACGGTTTTTTTTACATTGTAGACAGGGCAAAGGATATGTACAGGAGCGGCGGAGAAAATATTTATCCCGCCGAGGTTGAAAAAGTGCTTCTCAATTACCCCAAGATCCTCAATATTGCTATCATTGGGGTTCCTGATGAGAGGTGGGGCGAAACAGGCAAGGCCTTTATTGTACTCAGAGCAGGTGAAACACTCACAAGGGAGGAGGCCACTGAATTTTTAAAGGGAAAGGTGGCCAAGTACAAATACCCGCGCTATCTGGAATTTGTCGATCAGCTCCCCATGACAGCAAGTGGAAAAGTCAAAAAGGCGGATTTGAAAAAAAAATATGGCGTTCGTCTGAATGCCTGAAATTAGGACCAGGCCATAAAAATTTCTATAGAACAAAAAAAATGTATTACGGGAAAGGTAAAGGGTAATTTAAATATGAAGAAAGATTTGAACAAAATTGGTAGGGCAAAAGATGAATGGCAGAAAGAAACTGTCGAAGCACGGCTTAAGAAATATAACTTAAATAAGTGCCCAACAAAATTTTATACTCCATTGGATGTAAAAGAATTCGATTTTTTGGAAAAAATCGGGTTTCCCGGGCAATACCCCTATACAGCAGGGAATGATCCTGTTCCAAGATGGCAGGCTCTGGCCGAATCCGAGGCAAAGGCCAGTTTTAATTTTGAATGGGGTGGAGCATCTTCAAGCGGTGCCGGAAAATATGCGGGGTTTGGAACGTCTGAGGATTACCGGGACTACCTTCTCAGAATGCATGAACTGGGACGCAGGGGAGGTCCTAATTTCGCCTTTGATCTGCCCACACAATGTGGTTATGATTCTGATAACCCCAGAGCTATAGGTGAAGTTGGCAGGGTCGGGGTTGCCATAGACAGCTTTCAGGATTTTGAAACCGTGTATGAAGCCTATACCGGGGAGCTGGAGATGGATAAGGTTGCTTCAAATTTTACCATTAATGCTCCGGCGATTGTAATTATTGCCATGTTTGCAGCTCTTGCTGAAAAAAGAGGTGTTTCCTTGGATAAACTGCGGGGCACCCCCCAGAATGATATTCTTAAGGAGTATGTAAGCAGGGGGACATATATTTTCCCTCCTCGTCCTTCTCTCAGACTGTTTCGGGATACGCTGGCTTTTTGCACAAAACATATTCCTAAAATGAATGTTACCAGTATCGGCGGTTATCATATGCGTGAGGCAGGCGCCAGCAGGGAGCAGGATCTCGCTTTTAGCATGGCAATTGGAGCAGCTTATCTGCAGTCTGGTATTGATGCCGGATTGGATATTGACGAGTTTGCCCCGAAATTTACCTTTAATGCTTTTGGCGGAAGTATGGAAATGTATGAGGAGATCGCATTCCAGCGAGCTGCCAGGAGGATGTGGGCCACAATGTTAAAAGAACGCTTTGGAGCAAAAAATTCAAAGAGTATGATGATCCGTCAAATTATGACAGCTCATATTGGATGTTCCAGCACAACGCTTCAACGCCCTTTGAATAATTTGTGCAGAACAATTGTCGGAGGTGTCGCAGGAGGAATGTCCGGTGGTGTCCCCTTTGCTGCTATGCCTCCGTATGATGAACCACTGGGTTTAGGACACAGCCTGGAGGCTCAGCAGTTGGGCCATGATGCAACACGTATTTTAATTTACGAAGCCAGGCTTGGAGAGGTCACCGATCCCTGGGCGGGATCTTATTTTATGGAGTCTCTTACGGACAGAATTGAGGCCTCCGCTATGGAGGAATTTGAAAAAATTGAAAAAATGGGTGGTGCGGTTGCCGCAATTGAAAACGGCTATATACAACGGGAAATAGCCAAAAGTGCTTATGCCAGGCAGAAAAAAATTGAAACTCAGGAACAATTTGTCGTTGGCGTAAATTGCTTTAATGGTGCCAACGAGATTAATGTGATGACCGAACGAAGCGTTCCTGATGTCTATTCTTCGGAATTGATGAACACCGCTGAAAATCGCCAGAAAGAAAGTCTATCAAAGTTAAAAAATGAACGGGACAACAAAGCTGTCTCTGAAGCCCTTAAAGAATTGACGGCAGCAGCAAAAAAATCAGAAGATAATCTTATGCCTGTTGTAATTAAATGCGTAAAAACTTATGCTACTCTTCAAGAGATCTGTGATGTTTTCAGGGATGTTTTAGGAGAGGCCGAACCCTCAACAATTTAATCTATGACAGGGAAAAATCCTATGACCAAAGAGTTGACAAAATTGATTGGAGAAATGGAAAGTGGGTCTGTTCGTGCCTTGGCAAGGCTGATCTCTCTGGTTGAAAATCGGAGAGATGGGTGGATGGATGTAATGAGAAAGATTTATCCGCTGACGGGTAAAGCCCGGGTGGTGGGGATTACCGGTTCTCCAGGGGCTGGCAAGAGTACCTTGACTGACCGTATGATCGCTGATCTGGTTGATAAAGGGTTAAGTGTTGGAGTTATTGCAGTGGATCCTTCCAGTCCTTTTTCAGGTGGAGCATTGCTTGGAGACCGGCTCCGAATGAAAAAAACCAGTCTTCTTGAAGGGGTTTTTGTCCGGTCAATGGCAACCAGAGGTGCTCTTGGTGGGTTGAGTCTTGCTGCCCGAGATGTAATCAAAATTATGGATGCCTCTGGCAAAGACATTATTCTGGTGGAAACAGTGGGAGTCGGGCAGGCTGAGGTGGAGATTGTTAGAGCGGCTGATTTGGTAATGGTAGTCTGCGTACCTGGTATGGGGGATGGCATTCAGGCAATTAAAGCCGGAATTATGGAGATTGCGGATATCTTTGTTGTCAACAAAGCAGATAAGGAAGGAGTTGACAGAGCAGTGGGTGATATTCAGGGGATGCTGGCTCTCAGTTCGTTTAATGATTCTCCGACAATTCCAGTAATGAAGACAACTGCGGTTACGGGTGAAGGGGTACAAGCGTTAATAGAAACTCTTTTGAAATCCATTAAATTCCAAAAAGCTGATCCGATAAGGCAGAAAGAGCGTATCAGAGAAGAAATTCTGGGACTTATGGAAAGGGAAGTTTCCCGGGTACTGCACCGAAATTGGGTAAAAAATGGGAAATTAGATAATGCCCTCAAAAAGATATTGGCTCAGGAAATTGACCCTTATTCCATTGTAGAAGAAATGGTTGTTCCGCTAATACAGGTTTGAATTTATTTGGTCATAAAACAGCGATTATTTTTCAACGCACTTTAATAATAAATTGATAAAATTAAACAGGAGCAGACAATGGATTTTCAGCTGTCAAAAAAGATGGAGAGCAATTTATGACAAATGCATCGACGATTTTTATTTCAGGTATCGCAGGAGTTATGGCCGGAATGACCCTGCTCTATTTATCCTTGAAGATCACCTCTCTGATTGTAGACAAACTGGAAGCATCGGGTTCCGATAAAAAATAGAACCTGAAAACTGAAAATGTCATATCGCCTGAAGGGCAAAACGATGGATATTAAGCGCAATGCAGATTTTAGATGAAATATTAAACCAAATGTATAACTATACATTATTTATGTTAAAGGATTATTGACATGTTTGACGCAATACAGTCTCTTTCTGCGACCACCGGTTTCTGGAATCTGACTCCCGGGATGGTATTTATGTGGGCCGTTGGTCTGGTGCTGATCTACCTGGCCATTTCCAAACAGTATGAACCCCTGCTTCTGCTGCCCATCGGTTTTGGTATTATCCTTGCCAATCTTCCCCTGGCAGGGCTCATGGAACCCGGAGAGGGGCTTTTATGGAAATTTTATGAATACGGCATTCAGTGGGAGGTGATACCTCCTCTGATTTTTCTAGGGCTGGGGGCTCTCACCGATTTTGGGCCCCTGCTCGCCATGCCATCCCTGATTTTTCTTGGTGCTGCCGCCCAAGGCGGAGTGTACCTGACCTTTTTTATTGCCAACAGCCTCCTTGGGTTTGATTTAATGGAATCGGCCACCATTGGTATTATTGGCGGGGCTGACGGACCCACTACCATTTTTCTGGCATCCAAACTTGCTCCCCATATGCTGGGTATCTGTGCAGTGGCCGCTTACTCCTACATGGCTCTGGTTCCCATTATTCAGCCTCCGGTGATGAAGGCACTCACCAGTGAAAAAGAAAGAAGAATCCGCATGAAAAAAGGGCGCAAAGTCAAAAGATTGGAAAAATTACTTTTCCCCATTATTGCCACCTTTGTTATAGTCCTCATTGTTCCAGCCTCTGCACCACTGATTTCCATGTTCATGGTCGGTAACCTGTTCCGGGAGTCTAATGTGGTGGAGCGGTTGACAAAAACATCCCAGGAGGAACTGCTTAATATTGCCACTATTTTCCTGGGGCTGCCTGTCGGTGCCACCATGAATGCGGAGAATTTCCTTCAATGGAAGGTGATTTTTGTCTTTGTGCTGGGGCTGTGTGCCTTTATTCTAAGCACAGCTGTGGGGGTGTGCATTGCTAAGGTGATGAACCTGTTCAGAAAAAACAAGATTAACCCTCTGCTTGGCGCTGCCGGCGTTTCTGCGGTTCCCATGGCTGCTCGTGTGGTTCACAAGGTGGGACAGGAAGCCGACAAAAAGAATTACCTTCTCATGTATGCCATGGGCCCCAATGTGGCAGGTGTCATTGGTACTGTCATTGCTGCCGGTATCTTTTTAACACTGTTGCAGTAGATGTCGCTCGACCAGTACCGGAAAAAATTTATAGATTTCTGGTGAGAAGCAAGGTAGAGGAAGCAAAACCATACTAAGAAAAAAGATGTAGAATGGACTGGAGAGAGTGCCTTGATTATCATTAGACAAACCGGGTGGATGCTGACATGGATGCCACCATCCCATATTTGAGTTATTAATTAAAGGAGAATTCCATGAGTGAAGAGTTGTTGGCCCCCATGGCCGGAAAAATTGTTCAGGTTAACGTAAAGGTTGGTGGCAGTGTGAAGGAAGATGACGAGGCTATGGTCATTGAAGCCATGAAAATGAAAACACCTATCTATATCCCCTGTGATGGTAGCGTTGTCAGGATTAATGTAAACGAGGGTGACGACGTTGAAGAGGACGATGTTCTTCTGATCGTTGAATAATTCGATTTGTTTTCTGATGAATGAACCCTGACCATGATCCGTTCACAACGGAACTGGAAAGGGTCGTTGTGTCCGAAAGGCCAGAAGAAAAGATGGAAGCTTGGATTTTACAGAACTCATTGAGCGCATCTTAAATAAATAAATGAGTTACAGGTTTTCGTGCTAAAGAACCTGTGTACGGTGGTCCCCAAAAAACGAACAATGTGTTAAGCTCTAAATCAACCCCAGAATGTTGAGTTGATCATCACTGGGCGGGAAGCGACTGAAAAAGCAGATCTGGTTACAGAAATGAAGAAAATTAAACATTATTATCAGCAAGGCGTGACAGCACGAGTTGAAATCGAAAAATGAAGAAAAAAATAGTGAATGGACCCACTTTGCTGATTCGTTGCAAGGGTCAATGGATTACAAAATAAAGAAAAGGAGTAACAAAGGGCTAATCTCGGATTTGATAAAAAGCGGGTTTTAATAGAAGAGCGTTTTAATAGTTCTCACTTGTAAATAAATTTATCAACTTCTTAATTTCTTGTCCAGCATTGTCACAATCAATCCAATTATCATTTGTAGCTGCTGGAATAAGTATTTTTTTCCCTTTTTGAAATAGATACCGGCAATATTATAAGCGAGCTTTTTGCCTGATGTAAATTTGTATATTAAAGATGAGAGTGGGTCTTTTGGCAATCGGTTAAAGCCTTCGAAGGATGAAGCCTCCTAAGCGGTCTTCCCAAAAGGAATTTTAAGCTTTTTCATTCGTTTTCGGAGGGTGGAAGGATGAATATTGAGTACTTTTGCTGCTCCTTTTTCACCTTCTACACGGCCATTGCAGAGATCGAGAACACATCTTATATGGCGGGACATCGCCGCATTGAGTTCAAGTGATTCAACTGGGAGTTCATCAGCCGAGATATTATCAGTTTTTGTTTCTACAGGTTGATGCATTCCAATTTCCTTGAATTCAAGAAGATCGCCCTGATCAAGGATAAGGGAACGTTCCACTGCATTCTCAAGTTCCCGTATATTACCCGGCCAATGATACGCCATAAGCCGATCAATGGCAGACGGGGTAGGGGCAGGAACAATTAGGCGTTTCATTTCTTTTGATTTTTTTTTAATAAAATGGTGTACGAGAGCAGGGATATCCACTGTATGTTCACGTAAAGGCGGGATGGTAACAGGAAAAACTCTGAGTCTGAAAAAGAGGTCAGCCCGGAATCTATTTGTTTCCATCATTTTTTCAAGGTTTCTGTGTGTGGCTGCAATGACCCTGATATTGACCCGGATGGTCTGGGTTCCACCGACCCGGTCAATCTCTTTTTCTTGAAGAACGCGCAAAAGTCTTATCTGGGCTTCAGGTGTAAGTTCTCCTATTTCATCCAGAAAAAGGGTTCCCCCATGGGCACGTTCGATGCGCCCCCGTTTTTGTGAAACAGCCCCTGTAAACGCACCTTTTTCATATCCAAACAATTCACTGTCCAGAAGTGTGGTAGGGATTGCCCCGCAGTTCACCCGGATAAAAGGACCGTCTCTGCGCAGGGATAAATTATGAATGGCATTGGCGATCACCTCTTTGCCGGTGCCTGTTTCACCAAGAAGCAGTACAGGACTCTCCAAGGGAGCGACCTGGCGGACCATTTCCATCACACTCTTTAATCCCAGATCAGCACCAATCACGTCTTCTCCTGTAATTCTGCATAGTTCATCCTGAAAATACCTGTTGTCGTCGGTAAGCAAATCCTTTAGATTCTTGAGTTCCCGGTATCTGACGCTGTTGGTCAGAGCGATGGCACAAGGTTTAGTCAAAAGGCTTAAAAGACGGACATGATCAGACGTAAAATTTTGTTCCCCATTATTAAAAATACTGAAAACACCCAGCATTTTTTTTTCTAGAACCAAGTCCATAACAACAGCAGACAAATCAGATGCATTAAGTTTTTGAGCAAAAGAGCTGGTCACCGGATCATCCCCGAGTCGATCAACTATCCGAACCCGGCGCGACCGTTGCTCTTGAACTTGTTTGCGCCCTTTCGCAGATAATTGGGTTTTCATTGAAGTGGCCTCACTATGTTCAGGAGTCGCAAGGGCAACGGTTTCAACCACACCGGTATCACGGTGATATACATGAAATCCCATATGACCGACCGGAATAAATTCGCAAACATATAAAAGGCACTGTTGTAGCGCTCTTTCAATATCAAGGCTCCCGCAGATTTTCAGTGTGGCTTCCCTGAAAAAATCTTTTTCATCAAATGACATAATTTCCCTAAATAATATTTTAATATGGGTCAAAAATCATTTTCTACCCTATCTTCCAGTTTATTATAAAACAGGAAAATAGGACAGGGTTTTCTTTGCTATAGGACAGAAATATTTTAATCGCCGTATAAATACCTGTTTTTAAAGGAATTTCCGCAATGGTATGATTTGTGCTCTCTATCTAACAGAAAAGATAAAAACCTATTGAGGAGAAAATATCAATGGAAATTAAAAAGATATGTGTTTTAGGCGCAGGAATTATGGGTGCCGGGATTGCTCAAACAGCAGCTGTGGCTGGCTTTAATGTTAGTATTCGGGACATGGAAGCTCATCTTGTGGAAAATGGAATGGCTTCCGTCAAAAGCAATCTGGCCCGTGCGGTTTCGAAAGGAAAAATGGAAAAAAATGAAGCAGATAAAATCATGGGCCGTATTAAAGGTACCATTGACTTAAAAGAAGCCGCCCAGGATGCAGATATGCTAATTGAAGCCATTATTGAAGTCATGGAAATCAAAAAGCAGGTATATAAAGATCTTGATACCATCTGCAAAAAAGAAACGATCTTTGCATCCAACACTTCGGGTCTTTCCATCACGGAAATTGCAAGTGTTACACAAAGGCCCGGACAAGTTATCGGTATGCATTTTTTCAACCCGGTTCCTGTCATGAAGCTGGTTGAATTGATTAAGGGATTTTCCACCACAGAGGAAACCATGGGCATTGCCAAAGCATTTGTTGAAAAAATAAAAAAAAGCTCCATTGAAGTAAAAGAAGCCCCTGGGTTTGCAGTAAACCGTATTCTCTGCCCCATGCTCAACGAGGCTATTTTTGTTCTTTCCGAAGGCATTGCTGATGCCAAAGATATCGATGACGGGATGACCCTTGGGGCCAACCATCCCATAGGTCCCCTTGCATTGGCAGACATGGTGGGCCTGGACACCATTCTTTTTGTCATGGAGGGATTCCACAAAGAGCTGGGGGAGGATAAATACCGCCCTGCTCCCTTGCTAAGGAAAATGGTCAGGGCCGGTTATCTTGGCAGGAAAAGCGGCAAAGGATTTTACGATTATACAAAATAAATA
>NZ_JAUWQB010000040.1 GCF_030611305.1 Desulfobacula sp.
ACACCCATGAATTTTTCAGTCCGGTATCGGTTTATAAAACCAGCAACGGGTTTGTTTACCTGGCCATGGGTAATGATCGCCAGTGGGAATCCATGGTCTCCCAAGACATGTTCAAATCCCTTGCAAAGGAAGAGTATAAGAATAATCAGGGTCGGATTGCAGATGTAACAAATCTGAATAATGCCATTAATGCCATCACGGAACAGCACTCTTCTGAAGAAATCATTGAGTTGTTCAACTCAATTACCGTGCCCATCTCAAAGATCAAGAATATCAATGAAGTGGTTGAAGATCCTTTGGTTGCCAAGCGGATTCTTACTTCAACAGATCCGAAAACAGGCACAAAAATAACCCTTGCCCCGCCGCCCAATATGACACCCTTTCTTGAGGAATGTGACCAAAAACTCTCCTTTCCTCCCAGGTTCGGCGAACAGAACCGGGAAATATACGGCAATCTGCTGGGGTATGATGAAGCCACGCTTGCAGGATTTAAAGAAAAAGGAATTATTTAAGGGAGATACAAGATTATGAATATCATCGTACTTGTAAAGCAGGTTCCCAATACAACTAATATCAAGCTGGACCCCAAGACAGGTAATCTTATCAGGGAAGGCCTGGAAAGCATTATGAATCCTGATGATCTGCATGCCCTTGAAGCAGCAGTAAAAATCAAGGATAAAACAGGGGGCAAGGTGATAGCTGTTTCCATGGGGCCGCCACAGGCTGTGGATGTGCTGACTCAGGCCATGGGCATGGGTGCGGATAAGGCATTTTTGCTTTCTGACAGAGCCTTTTCAGGTGCAGACACCTGGGCGACATCTTATACCTTGAGCAAAGGGATAGAAAAAATCAAGGACTATGATCTGATTATCTGCGGTCACCAGGCTATCGACGGTGATACTGCACAGATCGGGCCCCAGGTGGCAGACTGGCTTGATATTGCCCAGGCAACCTATGTCAATGATATTGAATCTGTGGATGAAAATGAAATTGTTGTTAAAAGAAGGCTTGAACATGGCTTTGAACGTGTTGCCTGTAAAATGCCGGTGCTTTTGACCGTGATTTCAGAGCTGAACGAGCCAAGATATCCCCATATGGGGCAGCTTATTTCTGCATGTGAACAAAAGGCACCCATCAAGGTATGGAATGCTGCAGATATTGGTGTAAAGACGATTGAAGTGGGCCTGGAAGGTTCAAACACCCATGTGATCAAAACCTTTACACCCAATTTCAAGCGCCAGAATGAATTATTGGAAGGTTCAAACAAAGAGGTTGTGTCAGATCTTATTGATCGGTTGAAAAAAAGTGACACGACCATTGCCTATCGTTTGTAACCTTTAAGAAAGCCGGATCTTTCGGAGGAAAAAATGACAATCTGGATTATAGAAGATAAATGTGACGGATGCCGGAGATGCATCAAAGCGTGTCCTTATGAAGGCATTGAAATAAAGGACGGTATCGCATCTGTTACAGAACGCTGCACATCCTGCGGCGCATGTATTGAAGCCTGTAAAAAGAAAAACGCCATAGAATCTGATATTGAACCAAGAAAAATTCCCGACTTTTCCGACAGACAGGGTGTCTGGGTCTTTGCAGAGCAGACCGATGGAAAACTTGCCAGGGTTTGCCTGGAACTTTTAGGAAAGGCACAGGATCTTGCCAAAGATATGGGCCATAAAGTTTCTGCTGTGCTTCTTGGCAAGGATGTTTCTCATCTTATACAGACCCTGCACGATCATGGCGCCCAAAATGTCTATCTTGTTGAAGATGATCTTCTGAAAAATTTCAGGACCATAGCATATACAAATGTTATTGAAGATCTTGTTCTTACCTATAAACCCAATATTTTATTAATGGGGGCAACCGCCTTAGGCCGTGATCTGGCGCCAAGGGTTTCAAGGCGTGTAGGCACCGGTCTTACAGCAGACTGTACCCAGCTTGCCATTGATCCTGATGAAAAACTCATGTTCCAGACAAGACCTGCCTTTGGTGGAAATGTCATGGCAACCATTGCCTGCAAATACGCAAGCCCGCAGATGGCAACGGTAAGACCGGGCGTTATGGAAGCAGCCCCCTGCAAACTTGAAAATCCAACTCTTATCAGGCATAAAATTTCTCTGAAAGAGCAGGATATCAGAACAAAAATTCTTGAAAGAGTAACTCAGAAAAAACCAGGAACCGATATCATAGATGCAAATGTAATTGTAGCAGGCGGCAGAGGGGTGAATGGTGAGCAGGGCTTTGCCATGCTCAAGGAACTGGCTGATATTCTGGGAGGTGAGCTTGCCTGTACCCGATTAATTATTGAGCAGGGTATTCTTCCCCATGATGCCCAGGTAGGCCAGACAGGAAAAACTATCCGGCCGGAAATCTATATTGCATGCGGAATCTCGGGTGCTGTCCAGCATACAGCAGGCATGACGGGATCACGCTATATCATTGCCATCAACAATGACCCTTTGGCCCCTATTTTTAAACTGGCAAACTGGGGCATTGTCGGCGATGTCCATGAAATTGTACCGGAATTCATAAAGCAGCTGTCCTGCGGAGGTGCATCATGACCCAACCCAATAAAAGCAGATCTGGTAAGATCAGATCCAATGCCGAAGATATGGTAAGATTTACCATGGCCAACTTTGTTGACAAAGAAATTATTCCCGTTGCAACGGAATATGATAATAAAGGCGAATTTCCTCAGCACCTTTTTAAGAAACTGGGAAAGATGGGAGTTTTCGGTATACGATATCCTAAAAAAGTGGGGGGTTCAGGGGGGAATACAACCCTTTACTGCATTGCCATGCAGGAACTTGCAAGGGGGTTGTTGAGCCTTGCTGCCACCACTGCCATGCAATGTCTGATGGCAACCAATGGCCTGTATCTTTATGGCACAAAAGAAATGCATGAAGAATTTCTCTATCCTGCCCTGAAAGGTGATAAGATGGGGGCTTTTCAGCTCACCGAACCCAATGCCGGATCTGACTTAAGTGCAGTGCGGACAAAAGCTGAGAAAACCCGTGACGGTTATGTTATTAATGGCATGAAAACATGGTCCACCAGTGGTCCAAAAGCAGATTTTCATACGGTTTTATGCCAGACTGATCCCTCCCTCGGGCTGAGAGGGCTGGCTTTTTTCCTTGTTCCTGCGTCTACTCCCGGATTTTCATACTCCAAGCCATTTGACCTTTTGGGTACCAGGACCTCTTCCATATCAGAAATATATTTTAAAGACTGCCATGTGCCTGTTGAGTACAGGCTGGGAGAAGAAGGACGGGGTCTGGGCGTACTTTTGAAGATCCTCTCTGAAATCAGAATCATGACGGCATCTTTAGCCCTTGGGCTTCACAGGGCTGCCATGGACGATGCCATCAAATATTGCAAGGAACGCGAACAGTTTGGGAAACCCATCAGCAAATACCAGCTTATCCAGGCAAAAATTGCTAACATGGCGGTGAATCTTGAGGCGGGCCAGCTTATGGTGGACAAGGTTACCCATATGATCGACCAGGGTAAGGAATGTCTCAATCTTGCTTCCATGGCAAAATACTTTACGGTTGAATCTACTTGTAGCGCCTGTGATGAAGCCATGAGAATTTTTGGCGGATATGCATACTCCATGGAGTATTCTGTTCAAAGATATTACCGGGATAACCGTTTTCTGCTTTCAGGGGGCGGAACCCATGAAGTCTTACAAACCACAATTGCAAGGGAAATTTTATCCAGATGAAATTGGACAACAATTTTAAGGAAAGAAAATCCTTGGGGCAGGACGTATTCGACTATTTGAAAAACGCCATCATTGACCAGACCATTGAACCGGGGTCACGGCTTGTGGAAAGCAAAATTGCTGATATGCTGGGTATCAGCAGGACCCCGTTGCGCGAAGCCTTGCACAAACTTGAAAGAGAAGACTGGATTGAAAAAACTCCATCCGGCGGATTCCAGGTGGTCACCCTGACAAAAGATGATATTGAGCAGACTTTCGGCGTCAGGAGTGTCCTTGAAGCCTATGCGGCACGACTTGCTGCCGAAAACCATACGAACAAGGATCTGCTTCCTTTAGAAAAAAAGATAAAAGAATTTAAGATTTGTCTTGAATTAAAAAAAGATGGCGACAAACTTCAAAAAATTAATACCCAATTTCATGATCTTCTCTACGCTTTGAGCAAAAACCCAAAACTGATCAAAATGATCAACCAGCTCCGGGCACAGATCTCAAGATTCAGACAGATTATCTTAAAGCAGAGCGAATATGCCTATAAGAGTAATGAAGACCACATTAAAATGCTTGACGCCATTAAAAACCGTGATGGTGAAGCGGTTGAAAAACTTGTCAGAGCGCACATCATTAAAGGGAAGAACGCGGTTTTAAGTCAATTAAAACAAGAGGAAGAAGAAAAGCGTGCTTAAGGTCAAGGACATACTGGCCGGGAACCAGAGATCGGGAGCAAGGATGATCCGTCTTATTGAAGACAATGATCCAAACGTCTTTGAACTGCTCAAAGAGTTGTATTCCCATGCATGCCATGCCTTTATTATTGGTATTACCGGGTCTCCCGGTGTGGGAAAATCCACCCTGATTGATGCCTTGATATCAGAATTTCGCAAACTTGACCTTACGGTTGCCGTCATTGCCGTGGACCCCACAAGCCCCTTTTCCGGCGGTGCTATTTTAGGGGATCGGCTGCGCATGCAGCGCCATGCAACAGATAAAGGAGTATTTATCCGATCCATGGCATCAAGGGGGCAAAAAGGCGGCCTTTCACGGGCCACAAAAGATGCTGCGATTATTTTGGATGCCATGGGATATGAAATTATTATCATTGAAACCGTAGGCGCAGGCCAGGCAGATTTTGATATCACCTCCCTTGCCCATTCAACCGGGATTGTCACTATCCCGGGAACAGGAGACGGCATCCAGGCGGTCAAGGCCGGTATTCTTGAAACCGGGGATGTCTTTATTGTCAACAAGAGTGACAAACCTGATGCTGATGCCTCTGTGTACGAGCTTCAAATGATGATCAGCATGCGCAAACTACTTGAAACAGACTGGACGCCCAGGGTTCTGAAAACCATTGCACAAAATGGAACCGGGGTAAAAGAACTTGCCAATGCCTTTTTATTCCATTTTGATTTCATGAAAAAGAACAGCCTTATGGACCAAAAAAGAAAAGAACAGGAACTGCTTTATTTTAAAACCATTTTAAAAGATTTGACCCTTGAAAAACTACTTTTATTCATGGAAACATCAGAAGAATACAGGGAGGTTTTAAAAAAAATCCAGTCCTGTGCAATAGATCCTTTAAGTGCGGCCGAACTTGTGTTTAATAAAGTCTGTGCTTTTGAAAAAAAATTAATAAAGGACGAGATATAAAGGAAAAGACCAAATGGAAACAACAAACAAAATTCGGGTACTGATTGCAAAACCCGGCCTTGACGGACATGACAAGGGCGCAAAAATTGTGGCCCTGGCCTTGAGGGATGCGGGTTACGAAGTGATCTATTCAGGACTTCACCAGACCCTTGACCAGATCATACAGACTGCCAGCCAGGAAGCCGTGGATGTCATCGGGTTAAGCATCATGTCAGGGGCACACCTGCCCATATGTGAGAAACTCATCGCCATGATGAAGGAGCAGGGGCTCAACGAAATCCGTCTGACCGTGGGCGGGGTCATTCCCTACCAGGATATTCCCAAACTCAAAGAGATGGGAGTCGCCGCAGTGTTTCCCGGCGGAACCTCTTTTGAGGAGATTACCAAAGGGATGAATAGTCTAATAGAGAGGTAAAAACAATGGGTGTAGCAAAATATATCAAGGATGAAAGAGGGGCGATAAAAGAGGTGATCTATCAGTCCGGCATAAAGGTAAAACCGGCCTATGGTCCTGAAGATCTTGAGAAAGCGGGGTTTACGTATGACAAAGATCTTGGAAGTCCCGGTGAATATCCGTTTACCCGCAGTCTTCATCCTCAAAGCTATCGCAGCCGTGCCTGGACCACGAGGCAGTACACGGGATTCGGCACTCCGGAAGAAACCAACGAACGGTTCAAGCTCATGATCGCCAACGGCCAGAACGGCCTGAACGTGGCCTTTGACCTGCCCACCCAGATGGGCTATGACTCGGATCATCCCCTGGCTGAAGGTGAAGTCGGGCGGGTGGGTATGGCTATTGACTCTCTTAAAGATTTTGAAACCGCTTTTGCAGGCATTCCCCTGGACCGGATCGGGTCCGGGTTGACCATCAATGCCGTGGCCACCATCATGATGGCCATGTATCAGGCGGTTGCAGAAAAATTAGGATATTCCAAAGATCAGATTTCCACCACTCCCCAGAATGATATTTTAAAGGAAATGATCGGTCGGGGTGCCTGGATTTTTCCTGTTGAGCATGGCGTAAGGCTTGTCGGGGACTCAATCGAATACGCAGTCAAGGAACTGCCCAAATCAAATCCTGTGAGTATCTGCGGATACCATATCCGTGAATCAGGTGCCACCCCGGCCCAGGAAATCGCCTATGCATTTGAGATTGCCAAAGCCTACATCGACAATGTAGTGCAAAGAGGCATCAAACCCAAAGATTTTGTGGGGCGGTTTTCCTTTAATTTTAATGTGTACGGCAACCTGTGGGAACAGATTGCCAAGTTCAGGGCAGCAAGAAAACTCTGGGCAAAAATGCTGAAAAATGAATATGGCGTTACGGAAAAGAAAAAACTCTTTTTAAGAGGACTGTTTGGCGGCGGCGGTTCCGGCCTTACTAAAGAACAGCCGGAAAATAATATCATGAGAGGCGCCTATTATGCGCTCGGTGCAGCTCTGTCCGGCGCCCAGACCACAGCCCTCTGTTCTTTTGATGAAGCCTATACCATCCCCACCCCACGCTCTGCCCTGCTCTCGCTTCGAACCCTTGAAATGCTCATGGATGAAGTGGGTTTAAGGGATACGGTTGATCCTCTTGCAGGGTCCTATTTTATTGAAACCCTCACCCTTGAGATGGAAGAAAAAATCCTCGAAGAAATGAAAGAAGTGCAACAAATGGGCGGCATGGTCAACTGCATATCAAACGGTATGATCCAGAGAAAAGTATCAAAGCAGGCCTATGAATTTGAAAAAGGGTTGCAGTCCGGGGAATACAAAAAAGTTGGCCTCAATCCGGAATCAAAAGAGGCCATGGCTGACAAAACCGACGCTGGCGCTGTGGAACTCCATGAATATAACGAAGAATGGGCCAAAAAATCCAAAGCCAATTTAAAAGAACTTCGCCGCGCCAGGAATGACAAGGAAGTGACGGATAGCCTTAAAGCTCTTGAGAAAGCAGCCAGGGGTGATGAAAATGTCATGCCCTATCTGGTAAAATGCTGCCATGCCTATGCCACGGTCGGAGAAATGACAGGTGTATTCAGAGAGACTTTTGGAGAATGGAATGAACCTGAGTTTTATTAATTTGAATGAATACTAACCCATCTACTTCGTTGCTGCAAACTTTTGCACCTTGTATATTGGCAAGTCTTCATCCCAATTTTGGCTTTTGCTTGAATTATGAATAAAATTATTTTTACAACGCCATAGGGAGGTTTAATTTGGAACAAGTAACGTATCGTCTGGGTTGTGATATTGGCGGCACTTTTACTGATTTTGTTCTTGTGAATAATATAACAGGAGAGTTTCATACAAATAAATGCCTGACCACCCCGTCTGATCCATCGGATGCTATTGAACAGGGCATCAGGGAACTTGCCCAAATCCTGCCCGGGTTCATGGATAATGTTGAAGAAATCATCCACGGGACCACTCTGGTTATCAATGCAATTATTGAAAGAAAAGGAGCCAGAACAGGCCTGATAACAACTAAAGGATTCCGGGATATTTTAGAACTTGGAAGAGAAAAACGCTATGATGCCTATGATATTTTCAGCGAATACCCGGAACCAATCGTTCCCAGAGCAGACAGAGCAGAAATAGATGAGCGGCTGACCTTTGACGGCAGAGTACTTAAAGATGTGGATATAAATGAAGTTCTCAGTGTTCTTGAAAAATTTAAAAAGGACGGGATAGAATCCATTGCTGTCTGCTTTATCAACTCCTATGAAAACTCAGTCAATGAAAAAAAGATAAAAGAAATAATTGAAAAAGAAGCGCCGGAAATATTTCTTTCCACATCATTTGAAGTCCTTCCGGAAATCAAGGAATATGAACGAACCTGTACTACAGCAGTCAATGCCTATGTAAAACCCATAACTTACTGGTATTTAAATAAACTTATCACCCGCCTTGGAACAATCGGTTTTGATGGTAAATTTTTTATCATGCTGTCCTCGGGCGGGATCACTTCCATTGAAACGGCAAAAAATTTCCCTGTCAGAATCATTGAATCAGGACCGACTGCTGCTGTTATTGCTTCCCAGCATTATGGACAGATGTTTAATATCAAGGATATGTTCTGCTTTGATATGGGCGGGACAACAGCCAAATCATGCCTGATTCAGGATGGCCACGCAGGACTTGTATCCACCTTTGAGGTCGGACGTGTTCAGCGTTTTCAAAAAGGCAGCGGTCTCCCCATCCAGGTGCCTGTTGTGGACTTGATGGAAATTGGTGCGGGCGGAGGAAGTATTGCCAAAATAAGTAGCCTTGGTCTTTTACAGGTTGGCCCTGAAAGCGCCGGCGCTGATCCCGGGCCCGCCTGTTACAAACAAGGTGGAGATAATCCGACTGTAACAGATGCTGATCTTGTTCTGGGATATCTTGATCCTGATTTTTTCCTGGGCGGCACTATGGCCCTTGATATAGAACTTTCCAAAAAAGCAATTCAAGAGAAAATTGCCAAACCATTAGGCACAACCATGGTTGAAGCAGCTTTCGGTATCCATGATCTTATCAACGAGACAATGGCTGCAGCAGCTAAAACCCATATCGCGGAAAAAGGCGGCAACCCCAACATCGTTACCATGTCAGCCTTTGGTGGCGCAGGACCGGTTCATGCCTACGGGCTTGCCAAAAAAATCGGCGCTGGATCCATTCTTGTGCCTCCTCTTGCAGGAGTCGGATCAGCACTTGGTTTTTTTACAGCTCCAGTGGCATTTGATCTTTCAAGAAGCCACAGGAAAGTACTTGATGAAGCAGATTTCAAAGGAATTGAACTGCTTTTTAATGAACTTGAACAAGAGAGTGCAAAAATTCTGGAAGGTGCCCAAAGCGGTGATGAAATCATTTTCGAAAGAACGCTTTTAATGCGCTTTGTAGGTCAGGGTGCTGAGATTGATCTGGCAATTGAAGTCAAAAATTTTGATGAATTTTCAAAAGATGAAATCAGAACCATGTTTGATGAAGAATATAAACGGCTCTACGGCAGAACCTCTGTTGAATCACCTGTGGAATTTGTAACTTTCAAGGTACGGGCAAGCCTTCCTAAAAAACCTTTTTCAATTTCAAAACTATCAACTGAAAATCGTGATATTAAAACCTGTATTAAAGGTCAACGTCAGGCATTCTCCGTAATAAAAAAAGACTATATCCCTTTTACAGTCTATGATCGATCTAAATTATTTGCCGATGCCAAATTCAATGGGCCTGCCATTATTGAGGAACGTGAATCCACAATTGTGATTGGGGAGGATGCTAAAGCTAAGGTTGATGAATTTGGGTTTATATGGATTCAACTTGTTAAATCAGGCAGCCCAGATCAGGTGGGAGGTACAAATAATGAATAAAAATAATAGCAAATTTGATCCGATTACCCTGGAGATTCTTTGGAAACGGCTTGTTTCCATTGTAGATGAATCTGATGCTTCTGTTATCAGAACTGCCTTTTCAAGCCTTTTAAGAGATGCCCACGATTATACTTGTATGTTTACAGACAGTAGAGGACAGGAACTTGTACAAGGGACATTATGTACACCCGGCCAGGCAGGTGCCATGGCGCTTGGTATAAAAAAGATTGTCAACTCCATTCCTCTGGAAGATTACAATGAGGGTGATGTATTTATTATCAATGACCCCTGGCTTCTGGCAGGACATCTTAATGATGTCTGCGTGTGGAGCCCTATATTTTTCAAAGGCAGGCCTGTAGCATTTACAGCATGCGTGTTCCACCATACTGATATTGGAGGAAGAACCGCTTCCGACAACCGTGATGTCTATGAAGAAGGCCTTTATATCCCTTTAACAAAGCTCTATGATGCAGGCAGACTCAATGAGAGCCTTGTTAACATGATCCGTTGGAATGTAAGAACAGCAACAGAGTTTGACGGAGATATCCGTTCCCAGGTGGCAGCAAATCATATTTGTTCCCAAAAAATTATAGAAATGATGGAAGATGAAGGACTTGAGACCCTTGATGACCTTGCTGACGAAATTATAGATCGGACTGAAATAAGCATGCGGAAAGCCATTGAAAAAATTACCGATGGGACCTATGCACATGAAGGCATTATCGAAGGTGCAGGAAACAAACCGGACATTCCCATCAAACTGACAGTTAAGGTAGATGGTTCAAAGATTCATGTTGATTTTGACGGCACATCCAAACAGGTAAACTGGGGTGTGAATGTAGTTTACAATTTTACCTATGCATACGTTTTCATGGCTATTAAATCAGCTTTTGACCCTGGAATTCCAATTAATGAGGGGGCTATCCGTCCCATAACAATGACAGCTCCAAAAGGTTCTATTGTTAATTGTACTTTTCCGGCAGCCGTAGCAGCAAGAATGGTAGTTGGGCATTTTATGACTGAGATGGTTTTTAATGCTCTGGCAAAAGCTGCTCCCGACAATATTATTGCAGGTTCCGGCGGAACGCCTGCCCAGACCAATATCTTTCATGGCTCCTTTGCAAATGGAAAGCCATGGCACACCATGATTATCCGTGGCGGCGGAATGGGAGCTTCTTCAAAATTTGACGGCCATCACTGTGCTATCTTCCCGGCTAACGGGGCCAACACACCTGTTGAAATTCTTGAAAGTGATACCACCATGATTGTTGAATCAAGAAGCCTGATTGAAGACTCGGGAGGACCGGGGAAACAGCGTGGCGGTATTGGCAGACAGATGATCATACGTTCACCGGATGATGGGAAAAATTCTGTCGGAACAACTTCCATTGCAGTGCAGGCAGGACGTTATATTTATCCACCCCAGGGCATATTTGGCGGGAAAGATGGCTCAAAAGCCAAATTCCTGAAAAATGACAAAAATGCTGACCCAAGCGGGCTCACCTTTTGTGATCCCGGCGACCGGATTTCATTTGTCAGTGCGGGCGGCGGCGGATACGGTGATCCCTTTGAACGGGAGCCCAAAGCTGTCCAACGTGATGTACAATACGGTTATGTAAGTATTGAAAAAGCGAAACAAGATTACGGCGTTATTATCGAACCTGACTCTTTGAATCTTGACCTTGCAGCGACACAAAAATTGCGTGAAACTAAATAGGAGTTGAACATGGAAAAAACATTTATGCCTGATTTCAAAGATCAAGAACAACTTTATGAACATCAACTTGAAGGACTTAAGTGGACACTTTCCCATGCTTACAAGGGTTCACCCTTTTACAGGAAACATTTGGAAGCGACAGGTGTCATCCCGGAGGATATAAAATCCCTGGATGACCTGTCCAACCTTCCGTTTACAAGTGGAAATGATCTCAAGGAAGGATACCCCCTGCCCCTCTTATCCGTACCGGAAAAAGATGTGGTCCGCATTCATGCTTCTTCCGGAACCACGGGAAAACGAAAAATTCTTTCCTATACACAAAACGATCTTGATGAATGGTTTGACATGTTTGCAAGATGTTATGAAATAGCAGGCCTAACTTGCGAGGACCGGGTACAGATCGCAGTCGGATACGGTGTCTGGACAGCCGGCATGGGATTTCAGCTGGGATGTGAACGCTTAGGTGCCATGGCAATTCCCGTGGGTCCCGGTAACATTGACATGCAATGCCAGTTCCTTGTGGACCTGCAGTCCACTGTATTTTGCTGCACTGCATCCATGGCGCTTCTCATGGCCGAAGAAATCAATAAACGAGGCATTAAGGACCAAATCAATTTAAAGAAAATTATCTTAGGATCGGAACGGTGCAGTTCTGCAATGTGGGCAAAAATAAAAGAGCTTATGGGTTTGGAAGACATGTTTGATATCACCGGTATGACAGAGCTTTACGGTCCGGGGACCGGACTTGACTGTCCTAAGCATGAAGGGATTCACTACTGGGCGGACAAATATATCCTTGAAATTTTAAACCCGGACACCCTGAAACCGGTTGAAGACGGGGAAATCGGTGAAATGGTCGTAACGACCCTGTGCAAAGAGGCAGTCCCTCTCATTCGTTACCGGACAAGGGATCTCACCCGCAAGATCTCCAACCTTTGTTCCTGTGGAAATATCCTTCCCATGCATGACAAAATCATGGGGCGTTCCGATGATATGATCATCTTAAGAGGAGTTAACATCTATCCCGGACAGATTGATGAGGTGTTGTCTTCCATACCTGATGTGGGAAGCGAGTACCAGCTGCATCTTGAAAGAAAGGATGACGGCAAGGACTACATGACCATCAAGGTTGAATCAAGGCAGGGGATTGATTCGGTGAACACACAAGATACAACAACCAAAATTAAAAAAATGATAAAATCAAAGGTCATGGTCAGTTGTGACGCTCACATCTGTGCATACGGTGAACTGCCCAGGTATGCGGGTAAGGCCCAGCGTATCTTTGATAACCGCAGCTAAAGAGAGGAAACCATATGAAAGCATTTAAATATTTATCCCCCACAACCGTTGAAGAGGCCATTGCTTTTCATGGCCGGCACAGCGAGACAGCCAAATATATTGGCGGAGGGACAGATGTGATTGTCAAAGTTAAGGAAGGCTGGATGGAACCGGACTACCTGATTTCCCTGAAAAAAATAGAAGAAATGAGTGAGCTGCATAAAAATGATGCAACCGGCGAGCTTTCCATTGGTGCCATGGTCACCCATGCAACCCTTGAAAAATCCCTCATGATCCGAAACGAGTATCCCATTATCTATGATGCAGTGTCCAATATCGGCTCTTTACAGGTAAGAAATGTAGGAACTATCGGCGGCAACCTGATCAATGCAGTACCGTCTGCCGATGGTGCCATCCCTTTGATTGCCCTGGACGGGGTGGCCCTTCTCCATGGCCCTGACGGCGAACGGTCCGTGGAGGTAAAGGACCTGTTTATCGCACCTTACAAGACAGTCTTAAAGCCAAGAGAAATCCTGAAAAAAATTACAATCCCCCCTCAGGAGCCCCATACGGGAAGTGCTTACATCAAATTTGGCCGCAGGGCTGCCATGGAGCTGCCCCTGATCGGTATTGGGGTTTTGTTAACCCTGGATGATGATGATACCTGTGCAAAGGCAAGAATCTGTTTGGGTGTTGCAGCCCCTACCCCAATGCGGGCTTTTGATGCCGAGAATTTTCTGGTCGGGAAAAAAATTGATGAGAACATCCTGATAGAAGCCGGCAAAATTGCAGCAGACGAATCCAAGGTCAGGGACAGTATCAGGGGAAAAGCCTGGCACAGAAAAGAAATGATACGGGTCCATGTAAGACGAATGGGACTTAAATGTCTGAATATGATAAAAGATAATTATTAGGAGAAACTTTACCCATGACAACAAACATATCTTTTTTATTAAATGGTGATGAGATCTCTTATGATATCAAGGACCATTGGACCCTGTTGCACCTTTTAAGAGAGGAAATGGGGCTTATCGGAACAAAAGAAGGATGCGGAAATGGTGAATGCGGTGCCTGCACTGTTATTGTTGATAAACTGGCTGTAAATTCCTGTCTTTATCTGGCCGTAGAAGCCGATGGAAAAACAATTGAAACCATTGAGGGACTTGCCTCAACCGAGGGCAGCCTTCATCCGCTGCAGCAGTCTTTTGTGGACAACGGCGGTATCCAGTGCGGATTCTGCACGCCGGGTATGATCATGTCTTCCAAAGCATTGCTGGATGAAAACCCTGGTGCAGATCGCGAAGAGATAAAACATGCCCTTGCCGGAAATATCTGCAGGTGTACAGGATATATACAAATTTTTGAATCTGTTGAGGCAGCAAAAGAGCCGGTTGTAGAAAACAGGGGAGGGCAAAATGAGTAAGTCTAATAACGAATTAAGTAGCGAATTTAGCGTGGTAGGAAAAAGAATTCCCAAACTGGATGCAGCCCAGAAAGCCATGGGACGAGCCGAATATATTCAGGATATCAAACTCCCCGGCATGCTTTTCGGCAAGATTCTTTACAGCAAATATGCCCATGCCAATATTGTTAAAATTGATACTTCAAAAGCCGTGGCTTTCCCGGGAGTCCATGCAGTTCTTACCGGCGAAGATGTGCCCAAGAAAATGAAAATGGGACTTATCAAGGACAATCCTCCCATAAAAAAAGGCAAGGTCTGCTCCTTTAGAGATGAAGTAGCTGCTGTTGCTGCCATAAGTCCTGAGATTGCCAAAAAGGCGCTTGGCCTCATTGAAATTGAGTATGAAGAGCTGGAAGGTATTTTTGATCCTGAAAAAGCCATGGAAAAAAATTCTCCCCTTGTTCATGATCACCTTAAATCAAATGTACTTAAGATGCCATGGAATATTCATTATGGCGATGTGGAAAAAGCAGAAAAAGAATCTGCCTTTGTGGTTGAAGACCGCTTTACTACAACATGGGTGACTCACTGCTGCATGGGGACAAGTGGTGCTGTAGCACTGTTTGATGCATCGGAAAACCTGACGATTTACACCAATACACAGATTCCATCCCTTGCCCATAAAGACTTTCTTGAAGCCTTAAAAGCCATGGGGCTTGAAAACAAACGTGTCAGGGTCATTAAACCTGTTATCGGCGGTGGATTTGGCAGCAAGCTTGATACCTATGCTTATGAGCATATTGCTATTCTTCTGGCATACAAATGCCACAAACCTGTAAAAATTGTTTTTGACCGCGTGGAAGAATTCAAGGCAACCTCTACAAGACAGCCCACAGTGACTTACATCAAACAAGGCTGCGATAAAAACGGAAAACTGACTTTCAGAAATATGAGAATGGTGTTGGACAATGGCGGGCATACCTCCTGGGGAGCAACAACGCCTTCGGTTATGTTGATGCCCATAAGTTCTCTTTACAGGGTTGAAAATGTAAAATACAATGCAAAATGTGTTTATACCAATAATACCTATTCCCAGGCCATGAGAGGTTATGGAAATCCCCAGGCCACATTTGCTATTGAAAGCAGCATGGACATTTTGGCGGAAAAGGCAGGCATTGATCGTATTGAATTCAGGAGAATCAACAAAAACCGATCCGGAGATGAAACACCCCAGGGCCTTAAAATAACTTCCTGCGGCCTTGAAGAATGTATTGATGCGGTAAAGGAAGAACTTAAATTTGATGGAAAAAATGAAAAAGGTGTTGGAACAGGCATTGCATCTTTAATCCATGTAGGCGGTGGAGCAAGAATTTACGGTTCTGACGGATGCGGCGCTATTTTAAAAATGGATGACTACGGCAAAGTAGACATTTTTACCGGTGGTACGGATATGGGTCAGGGTCTTGACAATATTACGGCCCAGATTGTGGCGGAAGAACTAGGGCTTTTGGCTGAAGATATCAATGTTGTGCATTCAGATACTGATATCTGCCCATGGGATGTAGGTGCCCATGCCAGCCGAAGCACATTTGTAGCAGGGAATGCGGCTCTTGGTGCAGCTAAAAAAGTTAAGAAAAAAATCCAGGACTTTGCTTCAAAACTTTTTGATGTACCTTGTGAAAAGATTGAATTAAAGGATAAACTTGTGTTTGTTCCGGAAGATAAGGAAAAAAGCATGACCATAGGTAAACTTTTAAGAAAAGCCCATTTCAGGCCCGGCGGAACCATGCTCATGGCAGAACATTTTTATGATCCAGACAATCAAAATATGGGCAAGGAACTTAAAGGAAATATGTCCATGACATATTCTTTTGGCGCCCATGGAGCAAAAGTCAAAGTGGATGAAGAAACCGGCAAAGTAGAGGTACTTGAATATGTGGCAGCCCATGATGTTGGCCGGGCCATTAATCCTTTGCTTCTTGAAGGCCAGGTCTATGGCGGCGTTGTTATGGGGCTTGGTTATGCCCTGACAGAAGAAGTCACGATCAAGGACGGAAAAATCATGAATGCCAATTTCAGGGACTACAAATTGTTTACTGCCAAGGATGCAGTTAAAATCAAGGCCCCTGTAATTGAAACCATTGATAAAGACGGCCCCTTTGGTGCCAAGGGAATAGGAGAGCCGGGATGTGTTCCCACGGCTCCGGCCATTGCAAATGCGATTTATGATGCTGTTGGTGTTAGAATTAAAGATCTCCCCATCACACCTGAAAAAGTTTTGGCTGCTTTAAAGGAAAAAAACGGTTAATATAATTTTTTTTAACAGAGCAAATACGCTCTAAATAACGGAGGTTAATGCCATGGTAAGACGATCTATTTTTTCAGTAACACTTTTTTTATTTACTATTGTTACCTGCCTTTTATTGTTTCACGCGCCTGTAATGGCAGGAAAAATCAAACTTAATTATGCCAACTTCCCCCCTGCACCCACATTCCCCTGCGTTCAGATGGAAAGATGGAAAGTTGAAGTTGAGAAACGTACCAATGGACAGGTCCAGATCAATACTTTCCCCGGCGGAACCCTTCTGGGTGCCAAAGGCATGATGGACGGTGTTATTGCAGGTCAATCTGATATCGGAAACATCTGCATGGCCTATCAGCCGGGAAGATTTATTGTCACTAATGCCACAAGCCTTCCCCTTGGCATCAAAGATGCTAAAAAAGGCAGCCTGGCACTTTTGAAACTCTATGAAAAATATCAACCCAAAGCCTTTAAAGATGTCGTTGTTCTGGCCATGTTTACCAATGCCCCCGGAAATGTCATGTCAAAAGTTCCAGTAAGAACTCTTGCCGATATCAAAGGACTGGATTTAAGAGCATCCGGCGGTGCAGCCCAAATTCTGAAAGCCTGGGGTGCCAATCCTGTGGGAATGCCCATGCCGGCAACTGTTGAAGCTTTGCAGAAAGGAACGGTAAAAGGCCTTTTCTCTTCTCTGGAGGTCATGAAGGACTTTAAATTCGCTGAAAACTGCAAATATGTCACCATGACCGAAACGGTACTATATCCCTTTTCCGTTATAATGAATAAAGCAAAATGGGATAGTCTCCCCAAAGATGTACAGAAAGTCATGATGGATCTTAAAGAAGAACAGTCTCTCTGGACCGGAAATTACATGGATGAGCAGATTAAAAAATCGATTGCCTGGTCAAAAGAGGTCAACAATGTTGAGTTTATCACTCTTTCAGCCGGAGAAAAAGCCAAATGGGCCGGCAAACTTGATTTTATCACTGAAAAATGGATTGCAGGAGCCAAAGAAAAGGGTCTTCCTGCAGAAGAGATTATCAAGGATATTATAGCGTTTGCCCAATAACCCTTATGTTATAAACTTATCTCTAACCGCCATACGGCGGTTAGAGGGTTTCGGAGACTCCACATGGATCTTTTAATGAGAATCAATAAATTTTTGAATAAGCTGCTCACGCTGACCGGAGGTGCATTTCTTCTGGGCATGATTCTTCTGACCTGTGCCAACATCTTTGTCCGGCAGTTCTATATCCCCATCAGGGGCACCTTTGAACTCATGGGATATGCCGGGGCTGTTGTGACGGCTTTTGCCCTTGGATATACCCAGCTTACAAACGGGCACATTTCCGTAGATGTTCTGGTCAATGCCTACCCCAAACCGCTTAAACGGATCGTATCCATTATTAACCACGGAGTTTGCTGTGCCTTCTTCTCAATTGCTGCCTGGCATATCGTTCAAAAGGCCTTGACATTGAAAAATGTAGGTGAACTCTCCGAAACTTTAAGAATTATCTACTATCCCTTTACCTTTGCCGTGGCTTTCGGCTGTTTTGTTCTTGCCCTGGCGATCTTTACAGATTTTTTAAAGGCCATTTTGCTACAAAAAGAGGTCTCCAAATGAGCTTTACCCTGATCGGCATTATCGGTATCTTTGCTTTGTTATTTATCCTTTTCGTGTTTGGGATCCCTGTCGGATTTGCCATGGGCCTTGTGGGGTTCTGCGGATTTTCCTATATCATCACCCTTAATGCAGGATTCAACATGCTGGCAACGGTCACATGGGATACCTTTTCCAAATACGGGCTAACAGTAATCCCGCTGTTTATTTTCATGGGGCAGATTGCCTTTTATTCCGGAGTCAATGAAAAACTTTACACTGCTGCCTATAAATGGGTGGGCCATGTCAGGGGCGGTATTGCCATGGCAACTATCCTGGCATGCTCTGCCTTTGCAGCCATCTGCGGTTCCAATGCAGCCACGGCAGCTACCATGACCACGGTTGCCCTGCCCCAGATGAACAAATACAAGTATGAGCCCATGCTCAGCACAGGGGCCATTGCCTGTGGATCAACTCTGGGTGTGGTTATCCCGCCAAGTGTTGTCCTGATTATTATCGGGCTTTCCACGGAACAGTCCATTGCCAAACTCTTTTACGGCGGTCTGGGTGCCGGCATACTGCTTGCGATTCTGCTGACCCTCACGGTTTATGTGCTTTGTACTATCTACCCTGAATGGGGACCTGTGGGAGAAAAAACCACATTTAAGGAAAAAATATTATCCCTGTCAGGAGCCGTTGAAATGCTGATCCTCTTTATGGTGGTCATGCTCGGGCTCTATTTCGGGCTTTTTACCCCGACAGAAGCTGGCGCCATTGGATCATTTTTTGCCGTTGTCATTGCTCTGGTTCAAAGAAAACTTTCCTGGAATGACTTTTATAATTCCATTTTCGATACTTTAAGAATTTCCTGCATGGTGATTGTCATTATTACAGGGGCAATGATATTCGGACGATTTTTAGCCATCACAAGAATACCCTTTGACATTGCCGACTGGGTGGTTGCCCTCCCCTTTTCTAAAATAACCATTATGGCCATTATTTTTGGAATCTATATTATTGGTGGAGCTGTCATGGATGCCCTGGCCCTTTTGCTTATTACCATTCCTATCTTCTTTCCAGTGGCCGTGGAGTTAGGGTATGACCCCATCTGGTTCGGTGTCACCATTACCATTGTCACCACATTGGGGGCTGTGACCCCTCCGGTGGGTGCCACCACCTATGTGGTGGGCGGTATGGCAAAAGATGTGCCCCTTGAAAAAGTATTTAAAGGTGTTGCCTATTTTCTGCCGGCATATATTATTTGTGTGATTTTAATGATGCTTTTTCCAAAAGTGGTTCTGTTTTTACCGAACCTCTTATAATCAGGCTTGGCTTATTGGCGTATTAAAAAATAACGTCAATAAGCCAAGCCTGACCCCAAACAAAAAGGAGAAACAACGTGCGGTTACCAAGGTTTGACTATTTAGAACCTGAAAATCTTAAAGGGGCTCTTGACCTTCTATCCACCCACAGGGATGATGCAAAAATCCTTGCAGGGGGGACAGATCTTCTGGTCAGGATGAAAAAAGGGTTGTTAAAACCAAAAGTTCTCATCAGCCTCAAAGCCTTGAACGAATTGTCCTATATTAATGAAAAAAACGGATATATTAAAATCGGTGCCAGAACACCCATTGCAGACATAGTTGCATCAGGTCTCATTAAAGAAGAAGCCCATGCGCTGTTCCAGGCCTGTGAAAAAATCGGGGCCGTTACCATCCAGCATTACAGGGGTACCATTGGCGGAAACATCCTCCAGGATAACCGGTGCCATCATTACAACCAGTCTGAGTTCCACCGGTCCGGGCACCAGCCCTGCCACAAAGACGGCGGAAAAATCTGTTATGCACGAGAAGAAGCAGACCGGTGCAACTCCACCTGCCAGTCCGACGGTGCTACAGCCCTCATGGCCTTAGACGCCAAAATCACATTGTCAAAAATAAATGGGGAGAGGACCGTAGATCTTGCAGACTTTTACACCACCGACGGTATTATG
The DNA here is from genome assembly GCF_030611305.1 of Desulfobacula sp. GTDB lineage: Bacteria > Desulfobacterota > Desulfobacteria > Desulfobacterales > Desulfobacteraceae > Desulfobacula. The sequence goes on from NZ_JAUWQB010000040.1 coordinate 19,998, forward strand.
CCCTTTGCCATGGAATCCCATGAACTTCTAAAAGAAATCATTATACCCGTACAGATTGCTGAAAGTGCATATCAGCGCCTTGCCTACCGGTCTGCCATTGATTACCCCATTGTCTGCGCAGGCGTTCTTTTAAAACGATCCGATACACAAAAAAATGAGATAGATGACGCCAGAATCGTTGTCGGTGCCATGGGCAGGTCTCCTCTTTTCCTTGCCCAGGCATCATTTTCTTTAAAGGGGAAAAAACTTAACGATACCAATGCCTTTAAAAAAGCGGCAGACGCTTCAATGGATAATGCATCAACCTTTGCTGTTCACAATGTGGGATCTACCCTTGAGTACCGGTGCGCCATGGTGTCGCAGATGGTGTTTCAAGCACTTAAAGAAGCAGCACAGGCAGCCGTTGCTGCAAAGGGATAAACGAATTACGGAGTTTTTAAACATGGAAAAAATAGAGATCACCTTGAATATAAATGATAAACCCTGTGAAGTCCGGGTCTTTCCCAATGACACCCTTTTAGAAGTGTTGCGGGATGAGCTTGATTTGACCGGATCAAAAGAGAGCTGCGGTGAAGGCGTTTGCGGGTCCTGTACCGTTCACATGGACGAAAAGCCTGTCCGGGCCTGCCTGACACTTGCCATGGAAGCCACAGGAACAAGGATCAAAACAGTGGAAGGCCTTGCCAACGGGGATGATTTGTCAGATCTTCAGCAGTCCTTTATCGATCACGGGGCTGTCCAGTGCGGATTCTGCACCCCGGGCATGCTCATGTCAGCCGATGCACTGCTGAATGAAAATCCCAAGCCCGATGAAAAAACCGTCCGGATGGCCCTTGCCGGAAACATCTGCCGGTGTACGGGATATGCAAAAATTGTTGAAGCGGTTGGCCATGCGGGTAACCCGCAGGACCATTGCCCGGATTGTAAAACAAAGGAGTAAAAGATGTCTGATTATACCATCATCGGAAAAAGAATGCCCAGGGTTGATTCCAGGGCCAAGGTTATGGGAAAGGCAAAGTTTACTGCTGATTTGAAACTGCCCGGCATGCTGGTGGGAAAAATCAAAAGAAGCCCCTATGCCCACGCCCGCATTCTAAATATTGATACCTCAAAGGCCGAGGCGCTTCCCGGAGTCAAAGCGGTTGTTACAGGTAAAGATACCGAAGGTGTTAAATGGGGAGTATTTGCTTATACCCGGGACCAACAGTTTATCCAGATAGAAAAGGTCAGATATATTGGCGATGAAGTGGCAGGCGTGGCTGCTGTGGATAAAGAAACCGCTCTTAAAGCCCTTGATCTCATTGAAGTTACGTACGAGGAACTGCCGGCCGTATTTGATCCCATGGAAGCCATGGCATCAGAGACAGATCTCATTCATGAAGATTTCCCCAACAATATAAACATACATGTTAATATTGATACTGGAAATGTGGATGAGAATTTCGCAAAAGCCCACTATATCAGGGAAGATACCTATGTGGCACCGGAAGAATCCTATTTCCAGGCTGAACCCTATGCGGTTGTGGCAAGGTTCGACCATGAAGACTGCCTGGAGGTCTGGATGCCCAATGGCGGACCCCATATGAAATCCAAACCTTTATCCAACGCTTTCAAGATTCCGCTTCACAAGGTAAAAGTAAGAAAAATAGCCATAGGCGGTGCATTCGGAGGCCGGTCCGAGATCTGTCCGGTAGACTATATCTGCGCCCTTCTGGCCAAAAAGACCAAGAGACCGGTAAGAATTCAATTCACGCGAGAAGAAAACACCATTGGCACCCGCCAGGGCCATGCCATGATCACCACCCACAAAACAGGCGTCGACAAAAAAGGTCGGGTCCTTGCAAGAGAAACCACCTGCTATATGGATGGGGGTGCCTATTCCAGCACAGGACCCATTGCAACCAGCGTGCCCTTTCTTTCCATGGAGCAGGCTTACCGGATGGAAAGCGTTCGGTACAACGGGTACAGGATTTATACCAACAAACCCATCAGGGGCATGATAAGAACCCACGGACGGGGATTTGCCTGTGGGCTCGATACCCAGCTGGACATGATTGCAGATCATCTTGGCATTGATCCCGTGGAGATGAGATTAAGAAATTCCCGGCAGCCGGGTGAATATACCAGTACAAAATCCTATGTTGACTCCTGTGCCATGGATGAAACCATTCACAAGGCCGTTGAAAAGTCAGGTTTCAAAAAAAAATGGGGGAAACTGCCCCCTTATCATGGTATCGGTATCGGGACAAACTCTGTTCAGACCGGATTCCCCATGGGGATCCGTGGTGGTTCCCAAAGTTTTATCAAATTCAACGAAGACGGGGAGGCAACGGTCATGTCAGGGGTGGTGGACAACGGCCAGGGCAATGACAATATGCTGATCCAGATTGCAGCCGAAGAACTGGGGCTTTTGCCCGAAGACATCCATCTGGTTTCAGCCGACACCGAGACAACGTCTTCTGATCCCGGATCTTACTCCCAGGTTTCAACCTTTGTGGGCGGCCATGCTGTAAAGATCGCGGCACAAAACTGCCGGGAAAAACTTTTTAAAGTGGCTTCCAAAGTATTAAAGGTGGAACCTGACAAGCTTGCAGCTAAAAACCGCCTGATTTTTATCAAAGATGACCCTGAAAAATCCATCCCCATTAGAAAGGTTGTGCGAATCAGCCTTTTGAACTTTAATTCCGTTAATGCCGAAGGCGGATACTGGCCCAGGGTAGACATGAAACGCGAATGGGTTAAAAACCCTTACGGACAGATGTGCGAAGCCTTTTCATTCGGCACCACCATTGTTGAAGTCAAGGTGGACCCTGACACGGGTCAGGTTAAGGTCTTAGAGGCAACCGCGGCCCAGGATGTGGGATATGCCTTGAATCCCCTGGTTTTAGAAGGCCAGTTTGAAGGCTCCATTGCCATGGGCGGACAAGGCGGCATGCTAACCGAATACCATGAATGGAAAGATGGCAGATGCATAAATCCCACCATGCTGGATTATAAGCTGCCCCTGGCCTGTGATATGCCGCCTAAAATTAATAATATTATTGTGGAATCGGTTGATCCCAAAGGGCCATACGGGGCCAAGGAAGCCGGCATGTCCATTGCCATGTCAGCAGCTCAAGGCTACAGCGCAGCAGTCAGTAATGCCATCGGTGTCTACATGGACTCTTTCCCTTTAACCCCGGACAAGATTCTTGCTGCCATTAAGAAGAAAAACCACAAGTAAACCCAATGTCAATTGATCACAACCAGGATACATAAATGAAGAAGCTCAGAGTTGAAGATGCAGTTGGAACCGTTCTCGCCCACGACATGACACGGATCATCCGGGGAAAATTCAAAGGGGTCGGTTTTAAAAAAGGACATATTGTACAAAAAAAGGATGTCCCGGAACTCTTAAAGATCGGGAAGCAGTATCTCTATGTTCTTGACCTTGGAGAAGATCAGCTCCATGAAGATGATGCTGCAAAAAGAATAGCAAAAGCTATTTCAGACCCGAAGCTTAAATTTTCCGAACCCCGGGAAGGTAAAATCAATATAAGCACCCCATATGCCGGTCTTTTAAAAATCAATGTTGATGCCCTGCTCCAGGTCAACAAGATGGAAAGCATTATTGTGGCCACATTGAAAAATAATTTTCCCTGCAAAAAGGGAGAAATCGTTGCAGCCACACGGATCATTCCATTGACCATCCCGACAAAAAATATCGAAACACTTGAGCTGCTTACAAAAGGAACAGGAACCCTTCTTTCGGTCAAACCATATAAATCTTTAAAAGTGGGCGCTGTAGTAACAGGTTCTGAAGTCTTTAACGGCCTGATCACAGACGATTTCGGCCCGTCTGTGGGTAAAAAAATCACTGATGCCGGATGCACACTCATCAAAAAAATCATCGTACCCGATGAGGAGAAGGCCATTTCCAATGCTGTCCTGGAATTAAAAAAACTTGGGTGCGAAATGATCATTACCACGGGAGGACTTTCTGTCGATCCGGATGATGTCACCCGCCAGGGGGTTATCAGGACTGGTGCCAATGTTACATTTTACGGCAGTCCTGTTCTTCCCGGGGCCATGCTCATGGTCTCACAGCTTTTTGACATACCCATTATCAGCCTGCCGGCCTGTGTGTTTTATTACAAACAGACCGTGTTCGACCTGATTTTTCCAAGGGTTCTGGCCGGAGAAACAATCACTGAAGATGATATCGCAGCCATGGGTCATGGCGGATTGTGCATGAATTGCAAGGTCTGTCATTATCCTGTCTGTTCATTCGGAAGATAAGCTTAAGGGATGCCATTATGACAGGAACCATTAAAGAACTTATCATCGCAATAAAGGGGGCAGGAGAAATGGCCACCGGTATTGCCTGGCGCCTTTTTCAATCAAATTTTAAAAATATCTTCATGGTGGAAATCGAAAACCCTATGGCTGTCCGAAGGCGGGTTTCTTTCTGCGAGGCAATCCATGATGAGAAAATCATCGTGGAAGGAGTCACGGCCAAAAAGATCTTTCAAGCGAATGACATCCAAACTGCCTGGGACAGCAATAGTATCCCTGTCATTGTTGATCCGTATTGGGAAAGTATAAAGGCGATTCGGCCCCATGTGGTAATTGATGCGATTATTGCCAAGAAAAACCTGGGAACCAATCGTTCCGAAGCTCCTTTAGTTATCGGACTTGGGCCTGGATTTGAGGCAGGAAAAGATGTGCATATGGCCATCGAAACAAACCGGGGCCACAACCTTGGAAGAGTCATTTTAAAGGGTTGTCCCGAACCTGATACCGGAGCCCCCGGCAATATCGGCGGGTATACCAGAGAAAGGGTTCTTCGCTCTCCCTGCTCCGGCATATTCACGTCTTCTTTAATCATCGGCACCCTTGTCAAAAAAAATGATGTGGTGGGACATGTTGCCGGCAAACCCGTCATCACTCAGATTGACGGCATTTTAAGAGGGCAGATAAGAAATAGCATCCGGGTCAAAGAAAAACAAAAAATTGGAGATATTGATCCCAGAGGAAACAGGCAATATTGCACCACGATCTCGGAAAAAGCACGGGCTATTGGCGGCAGTGTTCTGGAAGCTATTTTAAAAAAATATAATCATTGACCCAGTCATAGACCAAATCATGGACTTGGTGAGATGATATTCATACGGAGGATTTAATCATGTTAACAAAAGCGTTTATCCCATACAAAGGTTATTATTCAAGCCCTTTTTCCAAATGGCAGGGCAGCCTGGCCAATGAGCATTCCATTGTTCTTGGATCTGAAACTGCAAAGGCATGGCTGCAAACAAAAAAAATAGAACCCGATCTGTTCGACTATCTGATCCTTGGTGCAACTATAGGCCAGCCCTATACATTTTACGGAGGTCCCTGGGCATCTGCTTTGATTGGTGCTCAAAATATTCCGGGTTGTCTTATCAGCCAGGCCTGTTCCACCTCAACCACTGTCATATTCCAGGCAGCCATGGGTATTGAAACAGGACTTTACCAAAATGTCTTCACTTTGATGACGGACCGATGTTCCAACGGTCCCCACACCATCTGGCCCAATCCCAAAGGCCCTGGCGGACAAGTGATTTCAGAGAACTGGCTCATGGATCAATTTAACAATGATCCCTGGGCAAGAAATGCCATGATCCAGACCGCTGAGAATGTTGCCAAAGAAACCGGTGTGACAAGGGAGCAATGCGATGAAGTTGCCTTGAGACGATATGAACAGTACACAGACAGCCTTGCCAATAACAGAGAATTCCAGAAAAAATACATGTTTCCGGTGAGCATACGGATATCAAAAAAGAAAACCCTTTCAATAGATGCAGATGAAGGAGTTATGCCCACCACAAGGGATGGCCTTGAAAAACTTAAACCTGTACTGCCGGATGGTTCCCATACTTTCGGGTCCCAGACTCACCCGGCTGACGGTAACTGCGGTCTGATTGTCACCTCAAGAGAAAAAGCAGGAGAACTAAGCCAGGACAGATCAAAGGATGCACAGATTGTTTCCTATGGATTTGCAAGATCAAAAAAAGGGTTTATGGCCATGGCTGTGGTGCCTGCTGCCCAAATGGCCCTGGACAAGGCCGGTATCTCCATCAAGGAGGTGAAAGTGATCAAGACTCACAATCCCTTTGCCGCCAATGACATCTATTTTGCCAGACAGATGAACATTGATGTGAACACATTTAATAATTTCGGGTCTTCTCTTATATTCGGCCATCCCCAGGCTCCAACAGCAGGACGGCTGATCATTGAAGGCATCGAGGAACTGACAGACAAGGGCGGAGGATACATGCTCTTTACCGGGTGTGCGGCCGGGGATACAGGAGCGGCTCTGGTTCTTAAAATATAGGAGGCGGGAGACCGGGAGGCAGCGGAAACAGATAACTGACAATAAATATTAATAACATTTATTATATAAAAAATAGCAGGAGGGAAAAACATGCGTGCAGTGATAATAGGCGGTGTCGGCGGTATGGGCCAGGGCGTTGCCCGGGATCTGATAAAACAACAGCAAGTTACAGATATTATTTTAGCAGACTTATATCCGGACCCGGAAAGACTGTCAAAAAAATTACGCGAAAATGAAAAAACAACACTGATAAAAATGGACATAAATGACCACGACATCATGGTGAATGCATTCAAAGAGATTGATGTAGTGATTAACTGCGCGGGCCCCTTTTACAAGACTGCCGTGCCTGTAGCAAAAGCAGCTGTTGCGGCAAAAGTAAACTATATTGATATCTGTGACGACTATGAAGGAACCGAAATTCTTTTCAACTCAGAGATTGATAAAATGGCAAAAGAAGCCGGCATCACTGTTCTCACCGGCATGGGCTCTGATCCAGGAACCAATAATATCCTGGTAAAATGGTATGCGGATAAGTTGGACAGTGTTGATGATATTTATCTTTACTGGGTGGTCAGCATTGCCGAGCTTGCAGGAGCTGCCTGGGACCACAGCCTTCATATGACCCTTGGAAAAATCCCCCAATATATTAATGGAGAACTTGTCTATGTGGAAGGCGGGACCGAAGAAACGGCTGAACAATTTCTTGACCCCCTTGGCACCTGCCATGTCCGTTACGTGGGCCATCCCCAGCCTTTGACCCTCCCAAGATACATCAAAGGAGTTAAAAATGTCATCATCAAAGGCGCCCTTATTCCTTTATGGGTGGATGAATTGATACAAGAGCAGAAAAATACTGGCTTATTAGGCACAGAACCGATTGATATCAAAGGAACCAAAGTCACCCCTTATGATATTGCATTAAAGCTTTGGGAGACCATTCCTAAAGGAAGAGATAACGGCCCCCAGTCTTCCGGCCTTAAAGTCATTGTCAAAGGAAAAAGAGATGGACAAAAAGTCACCTACACTGCCGACATGGTGGGCAGGATGGCTCCCGGGACAGGACTTCCCGCCTCCATAGCATCGCTTATGATGGATGCGGGTGATGTGACCGTAAAGGGGGTTGTGGCCCCTGAAGGCTGTATTGATCCTGCCAAATTCATTGGTGCTTTTTTAAAAAGAGGCGCGAGAATCCATCAGACGGAAAAAATTTCATCCATGTTTGAAGTTTAGCACAGGAGACATTCCATGAAAGAGACAAAAAAACTTAATATCACTAAAAGCAGGGAATTGTTTGAAGAAGCAACCACACTTATCCCCGGAGGGGTCCTGGGTGCCAGAAAGCCAGGAGATTTTATTGACGGAGAATACCCCATCTTTCTTGAAAGCGGCAAAGGCTGCCGTTTGACTGATGTTGACGGCAATAAATTTATTGATTTTCTCTGCGGTTACGGCCCCATCATCCTGGGTTACCGGGAAGAAGAGGTGGATGCAGCGGTTTACAAACAAATAAAAGAAAAAGGTTTTTGTTTCACCCTGACCCAGAAATTTCAGAACGAACTTGCCAAAAAGCTGACCCGGATTGTGCCCTCTTCTGAAATGAGTATTTTCCTGAAAACCGGTTCTGACGCCACCACTGCCAGCATCCGTATTGCACGGGCTCATACAAACAAACTCAAGGTGATGCGCTGCGGTTACCATGGCTGGCACGACTGGTGTGTCGAAATGAAAGGCGGTATTCCGTCAAAATTCTATGAAGATGTCTATGAATTTCAATACAACAAACTTGACCAGCTCGAAAATCTGATGGCAACCCATGGAGATGAAACTGCGGCCATCATTATGACCCCATTCGGTCATCCCAACCATCAAAAGATGCAGACACCAGCCCCGGGATTCCTTGAAGGGGTCAGAAAAATTGCAGATAAGTATGGTGCAGTTCTTATCTATGATGAGATCCGTACCTGCTTCAGGCTTTCAATGGGCGGTGCCCAGAAACTATATGGTGTCACACCGGATCTGACGGTTCTTGGAAAAGCCATGGCCAACGGATATCCCATCTCTGTTGTAACCGGGAAAAAAAATGTTATGATGGCGGCTGAATCAAAGTTGTTTATTTCTTCCACTTTTTTCCCCAACAGCGAAGCCTTTGTTGCAGCCCTTAAGACCATAGAAATCATGGAGCGGGAAAATGTGCTTTGGAATATATGGAAAAAAGGCGAAAGGTTCATGAAAAATATCCGGGCAGTCATTGACAAATATAATGTGGGTGCCGAACTGACCGGTGTTGCCCCCATGTTCTACATCACCTTTAAAAAAGATGAAACCGGTGCATACAAAAGCAAGCGAAAGGATTTTTATACCCAGCTTATCCGGAAAGGTTTCTTTTTTACCCCCTTTCACCATGCCTATATCAGCTACAGACACACCGAAGAAGACCTGGGTCTGACTTTGACTGCGATCGATGAAACCCTTGCCTTTATAAAGGATAAGTATCAATAAAACAGTAAATTCACCACGGAACTGATCAATCACAGGGTCATATTTTATAATAGCCCTGTAACCATTTTTGAACACTTGAAACCGCTCCCTTATCGGTGTCCGGTGAAGGGGGGGATTTATATTGCATATTCGACTGCCTTTTCTGCATGAATAGCAGTGGTATCAAACAGCTTTACGTTGGTATCGCTTTGGTTCACAAGCATCCCTATTTCCGTACATCCAAGAATCACTGCTTCGACTCCTTGGTTAGCTAAGGAATCAATTATATGAAGATATGTTGTCTTGGAATCGGCTCCTACTTTTCCTAAACAAAGCTCTTGATAGATTATTTTATGGACAACCTCTCTGTCTTCTTCATTCGGCACCAAAACATTGAGCCCATATTTCTGAATCAGCCGGCCTTTGTAGAAATCTTGCTCCATCGTAAAAGCTGTGCCCAGCAGGCCCACTTTTTTTATGCCGTTGTCCACAAGCGCTTCGGCTGTTGCATCAGCGATATGCAACAACGGTATATCAATTGTATTTTCTATTTGGGGAGCAACCTTATGCATAGTGTTTGTGCAGATAACCAGAAAATCAGCGCCGGCAGACTGCACGCTCAAGGCCGCTTCTGAAAGTATTTTAGCTGTACCTTTCCAATCACCTTCATGCTGCAGCTTTTCAATGGGGTCGAAGTCAACACTGTACAGTGCGATCCTGGCGGAGTGTAAACCACCAAGAGCATTTTTTACCCCCTCGTTTATCGCTCGATAGTAACTAACCGTGCTTTCCCAACTCATTCCACCCAAAAGACCAATTGTTTTCATGCTACCTCTCTCTGTGCTTTTGCAATATCGCCAGCTTCACCAGCTGCTATGCAGGAGGTCGGTGATTTGACTAAAAAAACTCATTGCCAAGGATCAACGAGGAAAGAGAAATCATACCGATAAGCTCCCCTCCTTCCTCGACTGAAGCTCTTCGTATGCCGGCCTGGTAAATCAGGCGGGCAACATAACGGATGTCCATATCAGCCGGCACGGTGATAATAGGCTTTGTCATGAGTTCATAGACATGCGCCTCCTCTGAGGAGCGACCCGGTATTATCACCCCTTTAATAAAATCCTGAACGACCAGGATGCCCCATGCATCATCGGCATGTCTTTTTTTGACGAGAAGCGAGGACACTTTTTCAGCCCGCATTTTAGCGGCAGCCTCTTTAGCCGTGGCCATGCCGTCAATGGATATAATCCCTTTATGCATCACGTCCCTTGCCCGTATTATTGAGGTGTTGTCAGGTCCCATACTTTTCCCCCTCTATAGAAATCAATGTCATCATTTAAAAATATCCTTTCCGAACTTCTTCTTTAAATTTTTCCATCTGACTTTCCAGACCCACAACATGATCAACTGGAATAACAAATGCAATTCCAGTTCCCGGTTTGTGGAATTTTCCCGCTTTCTTTATAGTATCCAGAATTTTGGTAATAAGATGCTCTTCAACAAGGAACAGGATAATATCGGTCTGTGCCTCCAGAGATAGGCCAAAAAAAGTTTTCGCCTCCTTGATACCGGTTCCCCTGGCCGGTATGATAGTTGCTCCTGTTGCTCCTGCCTCTTTTGCTGCATCAACAATACCGTCCGTGATATCTGCCTTTACTGAGGCTAAAATAAGTTTAAAGCGCATTAGTTTTCTCCATAAATTATGTTTTACGTTTAGTACGCCAGTGCATTAACTGAGCATAACCCATAACTGTTATAATGGGGCAAAGACTGGCAAAGGCAATAAGGCCAAAACCGTCCAGGGCAGGATTCCTTCCAGGCACGGTGGAAGCCAGTCCAAGGCCAAGAGCTGCCACCAATGGCACTGTAACTGTTGAAGTGGTAACCCCGCCGGAATCATAGGCCAGAGCAATGATGTTTTTGGGGGCAAATATGGTTTGGACAATCACAATCATATAGCCCACCAAAATATATACATAAAGCGGGGTGCCAGTGATAATACGAAATGTTCCAAGGCTTATGCCAAACGCGACCCCTATGGCAACAGTGATCCTTAACCCCCATTGTTTGATCGTGCCGGCTGATACCTCGCTGGCTTTAAACGCTACGGCAATGAGAGATGGTTCGGCAATGGTGGTTGCAAGGCCGATCATGGCCGCAAAAAGATACAC
>NZ_JAUWQB010000037.1 GCF_030611305.1 Desulfobacula sp.
TGCCGATGTGCTCGGTGTGGTGACCAGTGGCCGCACAGTTCCTTTGCTGATCAAGCTGCAAAAACAGATCATGCAGATGGCATCGGAAAATCACAGCATGTTCCCGGTATTTGTTATGGATGATGCTCACCTGATGGAAAAGGAATCATTAATGGATATTTGCTCTTTGATGTTCAACCCCCACAGGGAAACAGTGGCGGCAAGTTTTATTCTTGTAGGTGATGAAACCTTTGAGAAAAAATTATCATTGCAAATAATGGCACCGGTTAGAACAAGGCTTACCGGGCAATTTAATTTAAATACCTTGAATGACACTGACAGTCTTGAGTTTATAAAGTTCAGGCTCTCCAATGCAAAAGCACCTGAGACACTTTTTGATCCGGATGCCTTGAGTATCATGTCATCGCATTGCAGGGGAAACCGTCGTCAGATCATGAACATGGGAACCCTGCTTTTAGCAGAAGCTTTTTACAGACAGGAAAAAACCATCAGTGCCGAATTAATCTACAATTGCGACCAGATAGAGATATCTGAGTGAAACGGAGGCATGCGAGAGGGGACTCCGGTGCCAAGGGATAACTCAGTGCGGTAGACTGCTGTCTGCTCAGGCCTGGTGGTGAATACTGCCAGGCCTACCTCTATAACTAACAGGTAAAACATCATGACATTCTGTTGGGATGAAAGCGCGACAATCTACAGTTCCCGATCACCTACTTGCAGGTTTTAAGTGGTAGATTAAATTTTTTCAATTTTGGAACTTTAGCTCCATATAAGCCCAAGACATTATTCCTGACCATTCTTCCGCACTAATTTTTATAATATATACATCACATTTTGACAGATTCTTGGAAAATAATTTCCGGGGCCTTGACCAAGATCCGCTTACTCTCCAATAAAATTGATCAAGCGAGTGGATTCACAACCACAACATCTTGTGAACGGACCAAATCATGTAAAACTTTTAGGTGGTGGTGTCATTGACAATCAGCTTTTTCCCGGCCTTCAATGATAGGATAAATAGTCTTGACTTGGCAAACAACTCAATTAATAAAAAATAAATATAAATGATCTATTCACATTCTCATTGATTTTAAAACCGCAATATCATAAGGAATAAATGTTTTGGTTCTAAAAGTATTGATCAATATGGGAGATCCATATGAAAAATTTTTTTCGGTGTTTATATTATTCATCCCGATGATTTTGTTCTGGCCTTCCATTTCACAATCCGTATCAGGGACAGAGAGCCAATTAGATTTTGAAAAACGTTTCATCCAGATAGAAAAGCAGCTTGAAAAAGATCATTATCAGAGAGTCGGATTTAAAAAAGATTTCTTACATTTGAAAGACCTAAATAATGAGTACGAAAAACAGCTGTTGATAAGGTTTGAGAGGCAAAATGATAAAATCAATTTCTTTGTTACCATCCCGGCAGTTATTATCACCATTTTGGGTGTGTTGGGAATGGGGTGGGTAATATGGGCGAATAAGAAATTACGAAAAAATTGGGGGAAAACTCTTGAAGAAGAGCGCAGCAAATTTGATAAAACCCTCAAAGAATTTAGAGAGATTTTTGCCCAGATCAACGGCAAATGGGAACAGAGATTTGAGAGTACCCAAAAAGAGATGAGAGATCTGCATGACGGAATTAAAATAAATGAACTAATCACTGCTGGTAATAAATTATTTTCAGAGAAGAAATTTGATGAAGCAATTGAAAAATATAATGAAGTGGTTGAGATCATGCCGGCGGAAGCCAATGCGTTAACTCTTTTAGGTAAGTGCTATTTAGATAAAAAACAATACAAACTCGCTATAGAATTTTGTGATAAGGCACTAAACTTTGGTTCTAAAAATACTGAAACATATGCTACTAAAGGGGTTGCATATTTTAACTTGGGTAAATATCCTGAAGCCCTCGCTGAATTTGGAAAAGTGCTGGAAATTACGCCGGACGATTTTAATGCTTTGTACAACAAAGCACTTTGTTTCGGAAATTTAGGAAAGTCGGAAAATTCATTAGAAATTTTTGAAAAATTATCAAAGCTATATCCACAAGATGGAAGAATCTGGGATGCTATGGGTATCTCGCTCACCAGATTGAAGAGATATAAAGAAGCATTAATCGCATATGAGACAGCATTGAGATATGCAAAGAGTAATACAAAAATCATCAAAAATTATTTGGAATCACAGATTCTTAATGGAAATGACCTCAATATTGGAATAATCCAAAACTTGATGACAACGGGAAAATTAGATCATAGTGAGATAGCTCTTTTTAATTTTTTTATAGCGATAGACAAAAAAATAAAAAATCAGGATACCACTAAATTAGAGGCTGAAATTGATTCCCTTTTTACTCAAAAATTATCTTTTCATTTTTCATTTGATGATATTTTAGATTGGGTAAAAAACTCCGACTTAGATGACGAAAAGAAACAATATATTCAAAAGTTGACTGAAAAAATGAAGGGAAACAGTCGATAAATAAAAAGTTAAACGAACTCCGATGAAAATTTGAAATCAACTACTCTTGAATTGTCCTTGAGTTTTTAAATATCCAATAATTTAAATTTTATTTAAAACAAAGGCAATCTACTTTGCTTAATGGCAAACACAATATATCGTGGTACCGCCCAACACAACGAAATTCAACTCTATATACATCACACTTTAGCAGATTCTGAAAAAATAATTCCAGGGCTCTCAACTAAAAATATCTTACTCTCCAATGAAATTTATTATTGTGCCTGAGGATAAAAAAAATCAGCATGAAGGCTATTCCGCTTCCCCCTATAAGAGAATTTGAGAATAAAAAAGCGTTTAGCAATGCTGTGGATATTGCTATTAACTTGGTTAAACCCATTGTTTGATAAAATTTTCAATGGCCTTATAAATTCTTTTAGCACCCTCCCCTATTAAGATCCCATGGCATTCACAATCAAAGATATAATACTCTTTGATATCAGATCCTATCCGTTCAAATAATTTAAGGGTTCCCTTGGGATTCACCACAGGATCTTTTCTGGACTGGACCACCAGGGCTGGTTTATTGATGGTTTTAAGCTTTGGTTCAAGGTGGTCCATGAGTTTTTCAAGCTGACGGATACCGGCGATAGGGTTTCTGACGTAATTGATATGGGGATTTTCAGGATTGTTTTCAATAAATTCTTTTGCGATTGCATCCAGATGAATCTTTTTTATCATGGCATTCCAAGCATCAATGGCAGGGACAAAATATGATCCTAAATCCTGAAGTCTCATGGGAGGTGCAACAGCAAAAACAGCCTCTATATCATCCACCCTTGTAGATAGTTCCAAAGCAAGTCCGGCACCGGTTGAAAAACCACCGACAATTATTTTCTTACACGAATGCCTTAAGACGATAAAGGCTTCTTCAACCGATTCTATCCATTGTTCAAACTTAGTTTTGGCAAGATCCTCAGGCGCAGTCCCATGCCCTTTCAGTCTTGGCACATAAACCGTAAAAGATTTTTCATGCAGATAGTGCGCAAAAGTTTTCATTTCTTCGGGGGCTGCCATATAACCATGAATCAATAATATGCCTGCAATTTCGTTTTCATGCTTAAGAAATAACGGCCTTCCGATTCTTTTTTTCTTTGATTCTTCTTCAATATAGTGATCATTATAATCTTTGGAAAAATCCACCGCTATCTTTTCTATGATCCTGTCTTTCACAAGACCAATAATTTCATCCTTGGATTTTTGAGCAACTTTTTTGAGAAAATCCTCAATTTCTTTTACCGGCTCTACTTCATTGACCATGACAAGAACAGGATTTTCTATCCTGATGGTATGAAAATTTGATTTGGTGATAAATTTGGTCTGATCTTTAAATATTTTACCATCTTTTATTTTGATAACATTTGTATTTTCGGCAATGGCAAAAAAATCAGCAAATCGTTTAAACCGGTCATCTGTTAGAAGATGGATCTGATTTTCCAGAAAAGTCTCGGACATGCAACATGTTTTATTGGATACAAGACAACAAATTGCGAAATATACTTTGCACTTGAATTCATATATATCAATGCCCTCTTTCCTGTACGGAAAATGCTTGAGGATGCATGCCAGGACATGATCGTAATTAAGGGTTGTCATGGCATATACGGCTGACATATATTTTTCCATGATGGTTATGGAAAATTGCCGTATAATCTGCTTTGAGCTGATATCATCATCAAACTTAATTTTCCGTTTAACTGTCAGCATGCTTTCAATATAGGGATCATTTAAATATCCCTTAATGTTAATGGGTTCCCCAAATCGAATATTGATATCCACATTAGAAAACAACATGCTGCCTTCGGTCATTAATTCGTCCAAGACTCTTTTTGACGGTTCTTTCATCACAATCCGGGCTATTTGGCTTAAAATATTTTCCTTTGGGCTTGCAGGATAATAGGTGATATTAACGGGTACAATGTGTGTTTCCCGGGCAAGGATCTGATCAATATTTTCTATTTCAAATACTTGAACAAGCCTTTCAAATTCAGGCTCACCCATATCTTTCATTCTTCTTAAGCGCTCACGGTAAAATTCACAGCGCAGAGCCACAATGGCTGCACCGGTATGAGGTCGCCTCATTACCCCCTCATCGCTCAGGGCAAATTGATCCTTTTTAATCAATTTTTTATTTTTAACCATCATGCCTTCAGGAAAAATAATCCACTGAACATCTCCTGATAATACTGTCTTTAAAATAAGTTCATCCCGGTGGGGATCCTTTGTTGATACGGCACCCAGATTCTTTAAGAATCCTTGTAAAACAGGAACCTCAAACAATTCTGCCGCAGCAAGGGACCAGATTTCTTTTTTTGTGATGTTGTGAATGTGATAGGGAAGAAAAATGGTTTCTATCCGTGTAAAGTGGTTGGCCGTAAAGATGACAGAACCATCCGGAATATGGTGCTTTCCCGAAATTTTGATATTTGCCTTGGAAAAACCTGAAAAAGTTTTAAGGGTATAGCTGGATAACTCGAATGCAAATCTGTTCATAGATCGAACCTTTAAAACAACATTGTCTATTTGTTGTGTTTATTATATAAATAAGTGGTGTTGATATAAATCTTGACCTATTAAATAATAATACTTAAAGTAATGATTTTGTCAAAGAAAATTATTCAGGACCGTTTAAAATTGGAGGCTTAAATTGTATTCCAAAATAGTAATACTGAACTTTCCATCAAAAGTTGCCCAAAAAGCACTGGTCTGTCAGTTAACAAAAAAATTTGATCTTTTGTTTAATATTTTAAGCGCTAGAATATCCAATAAAAAAGAGGGCTATATGGTTCTGGAGATTTCCTCGGGCTCTAAACCCGCTTTTAACAAAGGGGTAAAATTTTTAAAAGACCAGGGAGTGTCAGTATCAAGTCCTGAACATCAAATTTACAAAGATGAAGAGATCTGTACCCATTGCGGAGCATGCACGGCAGTTTGTCCGACCGATGCACTCTATATCAAACGACCTGAAATGGAAGTTATTTTTGACAAACAAAAGTGCAGTGTGTGTGAGCTTTGTGTTCTAACCTGTCCGACAAGGGCCATGGGATTATTCTCGGAAGTTTCCCAAAAAGTTGCCTGATGAAAAACCCGGTTATTGCGGTCGCATTAAGTGGCGGAGTTGACTCTCTTGTTTCGGGATATCTCTTAAAACTCAAATACAAACATGTTTTTGGTGTTCATTTTACAACCGGTTATGAAAAAAACCCTGCGGATCTAACCCTGCTTGAAAAACAGTTAGGCTTTCCTGTCACCGATATTGATCTTTCGAAAACTTTTGAAAAAAAGATTGTTCAATATTTTGTCCAAACCTACCTTGAGGGTAAAACACCCAATCCCTGTATTATCTGCAACAAAGAGATAAAATTTGGTGAACTGCTAAGATACGCCCAAAACATGGGGGCAGATTTTCTGGCCACGGGCCATTATGCCACCATCATCAACCCGATCTCTTTTCCGGATAAAAAGATTTCCCATTGTTATCTTGAAAAAGGATCAGACCCAATAAAAGACCAGAGCTATTTTCTCTCCCTGTTGTCCGGAGAGCAACTTGAAAAAATTATTTTCCCATTGGCAGGGATGGCAAAAGAAGATGTTAAGCGATTTGCCGGATCAAAGCATCTTGAGCCGATCCACCCCAGTGAAAGCCAGGACATCTGCTTTATACATGACAATAATTTTTCCCGATTTATTCTTCAAAACCAGGGGATTACCCCCAATCATGGTAATATTGTAGACCATAACGGCAAAATAGTGGGCCGTCACAAGGGTCTTCACAAATTTACCATAGGACAAAGACGCGGTATCGACTGCCCTGCAAAAGAACCCTATTATGTTAAACAGGTTGATATAAAAAATAATATTCTGAGGGTTTGTTTTAAAAAAAATCTGGCCAGAAAACAATTTAAAATTGACCAAATAAATTGGAATTTTCCAGACTCCAAAATTATTCCTGATATAATTACCAAAATCAGATACAGCCACAAAGGTGCCTTGTCAACACTCACCTTAAACGAATCTTGTGGAGAGGTTGTCTTTAATGAACCCCAGAATGCGATTACTCCTGGGCAGGCAGCGGTATTTTATAAAGGTGCCAGAGTTTTGGGGGCCGGTATTATCCAATGAAAAAATTTTATATAGAAACCTTGGGATGCAAAGTCAATCAATACGAAAGTGACGGAATTTCGTTAAGCCTTGAACGACAGGGCTTGATAAAAGGAAGTAAAAAACAGGAGGCGGACGTTTTTATCGTCAACACCTGCGCTGTCACATCAAAGGCCAGCATGCAGTCAAGACAGGCTATTCGAAAGATTATCAGGGAAAATCCCAATGCAAAAGTCATTGTCACGGGATGCCATGCTCAGACCGATCCTGAAGAAATAAAAAAAATTGAGCAGGTTGATCAGGTTGTCTGTCATAAAGATAAGAACAAAATAGCAAACCATATTACGTCTATTTGTGAGAACAACTCCCCTCTGATATTTAAAAAAATCGATCACAGCAAGGCAAACACCTTTCTTGGGTTTGATCATGCTGTTAAAGGTGAAATGACACGGGCATATCTTAAAATACAGGATGGCTGTAATGCATTTTGTACTTATTGTATTGTCCCCCATGCAAGGGGATCTTCCGTAAGCATGCCGGAAAAAGAGGTTTTTCAACATTTAAAAGAATTGAATGATTCAGGGTTTAAAGAGGTAATTATCACCGGAATCCATACGGGTATGTATGGCCTTGACCTTGAAAAGAAATCATCTCTTTTGCAATTGCTTAAAAAGATCAATGATAAAAGACCCGTTTACAGAATAAGGCTCAGCTCCATTGAACCCGGAGAAATCAATGATGATATTATTAATCTTGCCAAGCCGGGAAATATTTTATGTGACCATTTTCATATTCCGCTGCAATCCGGGGATGATGATATTTTAAAAAAAATGAAGCGGCCATATACCGCCTCTCTTTTTGAAAAAATCATCCATAAAATTCATGAAAAACTTCCCTATGCGGGTATTGGCGTAGACACATTGATCGGATTTCCTTCGGAGACTGAAGAACAGTTTGAGAACACATATAAATTGATTGAAAAGCTTCCCATATCTTATCTCCATGTCTTTCCATTTTCTGCAAGAAAAGGAACCCCGGCCTTTAATTTTGATAACAAGGTTGACCCAAAGGTAATCAAGCATCGGTGTGCAAAGATGCGGGAACTTGATAAAATAAAAAGAAAGGCGTTCATTAATGCCAATTTGAATAAGAAACTTCAGGGTCTTGTGCAGCATAAGATTGATGCTAAAACAGGTATGCTTAAAGCTGTCACATCCAATTACTTAACTGTCTTTCTAAATAATCATCATGATTTCAGAGGGAAAATTATTGATCTTGTTTTTGAACAGTGTGATAGTGGTTTGAATATTATTGGGAAAACTATAGATTAATTTTAACATACAGGAGAGTTATACCATGAATGATGTTTACAAAAAGCTTGCTGCCCACCTTGACAATACTCCCAGCGGCTTTCCTGAAACCGAATCAGGGGTTGAACTTAGAATTTTAAAACAGCTTTTTACAAAAGAAGAGGCAACGCTTGCTCTGTCCCTTGTCATGATTCTCGAGACAGCCGAAGCAATTGGTCAAAGAGCCCAAAAAGACCCCAAAGAAATCGAGCCCTTGTTAATTGAAATGGGCAAAAAAGGATTGATTATCCATGTCAACAGAAATGGGGTAAACACCTTCATGTTCCTTCAGTTTGTGGTGGGTATCTGGGAATATCAGGTCAACAGGCTGACCAGGGAATTGATTAAAGATTTCAATGAATATGCTCCTTACCTGATAAAAGACCAGTATAAAAACAAAACCCAGCAATTACGGGTAATACCGGTTGCCAAAGCAGTCAACACGGAACTGAATATCATGGATTATGAACAGGTTGAAAACATTATAAAATCCCAGTCAAAAATCCTTGTTGCACCCTGTATCTGTAGGCAAGAACATACGATCATGGGGAAAGGCTGTGGTAAAATAAGTGAATCCTGTCTGGTATTTGGCGGGGGTGCCTATATCTACGAAAGCCGGGGGATCGGTCGGACAATATCCCAGGACGAGGCATTGGATATTGTCAAAGAAGGGGTTAAACAGGGGCTTGTCCCCCAGCCGTCCAATGCAAAAAAACCTTTGAATATCTGCCTTTGCTGTGACTGTTGCTGCCAGATCCTGAAAAACATAAAAGATTTTGAAGCCCCTGCAAAAATTGTCAGTTCCAACTTCCAGGCCATAGTCGATCAGGATGAGTGTACAGGATGTAAGGCCTGTGAAGAGATCTGCCCAATGGAAGCGATAGAAATGGATGAGGAAAAGACCGTTTCATTCGTTAACCTGGACCGTTGTATCGGATGCGGCCTCTGTGTCACTGTCTGCGAGTTTGACGCCATGTCTCTTAAGGATAAAAAAGAAACCGAAAAAATAGAACCTCCGGCAAACCTTGTTGAAACTTATATGAATATCGCCAGGGAAAAAGGACTTTTTTAGATTCCCCTTTCCTTTTTCACATATTCATAGGCTTCCTGGATTTCTTTGAACTTGTTATTGGCAAATTTGATAAATTCTTCAGGAAGCCCCTTGGCTTCAATTTTATCCGGATGGTATTCGGTTACAAGCTTTCGATATTGTTTTTTTATCTCTTCATCAGATGAAGTTTCATCGCATTTCAAGACAGCATAATATTTATTGGTTTCCTTGACATATTTTGATTTAAGCCGCTCATAATCTGCACTGGAATAATTGAAAATTCTTGTGGCAGACAGGAGCATGGCTTCTTCTTCACTGGAAATGCTTCCGTCTGCAGTAGATACCCTCAGTAATACATCCATCATCAGTTCGATAATATTGGGTTGGGTCCTGAATACTGAATAAAACTGTATGGCAAAAGCATCAAAACTTTCAGGAGAACTAACCGCCTGTCTGAATATATTTTTAGCGGTTTGCTGGCCGTTTAAATCAAGCTGAAGATCTTGTTTCATAAATCTTTCCACTGCAGATATCTCACTGTCCGCCACATTGCCGTCTGCTTTACAAATTTTAGCCAGCATGGAAAATGCAGCGGTGAAAAAAACAAGCTGGGCCTCTTCATTGGAAGACAAAGTATCCTGTGTTCCAGGTCGTGATGAAAGATACACCTGTTCTTTTTTATCCACAAATGTATGCCCGAATGCTGCTCCTGCCACGGCGCCTATGGGGCCGCCCAATGCAAAACCAATGGTCCCTCCGATCATTTTGCCAAGCCAACTCATTTATCTTCCTTTCAAATAAAAAATCAAAACCCTTGTATCATTTTCAAAGATTATATATAAACACAATTGCTTGATACGTCAAACTTTATAACCCAACAATCTTAACCGTGACGACTTTTAATAAGGAGGCACAAAATGAATTTCAGATATTTATTTTTATCTCTTGCATTGATAACTTCCTTAATCTTTGGCGGCTGCGGCGCTACGGTTGTTGGTGGTGCTGTTGTCTATGGCGGATATAAAGGCGCTACAGATGAACGCTCCCTCGGTACCATAGTAGACGATTTAGTTATCTCCGCAACCGTTAAAATCAAAATGATTTCAGATAAATTTGTAAAGGCGCGGCAGATTGATGTGGATGTATTAAACGGCGTCGTATACCTGATCGGTGTGGTTGACTCTTCGACTCAAAAAAAAATGGCAACCGATATCGCAAAAGGGATTAAAGGTGTAAGACAGGTTGAAAACCAGCTCGTTATCGGCAAAACCGATGTTAACCAAATTTCAAGTGATATAATTCTTACAGGCAAAATAAGAATACAACTTTTAAAAGACCTGGATATCCGATCAACCAATATTGATGTTGATACCAATAACAATGTAATCACATTGACCGGTATTGTTAAATCGAAAAAAGAAAAAAAGAAAGCCCTGGTTATTGTGCAAAAGGCTGCCGGGGACCGGAAGATAGTTGATAATCTATCCGTTGGCAATTAATTTTTACTTTTTTTTATTCAGCCAGGGTTTGTTTCTCTTTTGTTTCTCTTTAACGGGTGTACACTTGGTTTCAATGGCACCAGCGCCCAGCAGTTCTTCCACTTTTGCAAAAAAGGAAGGGTCAGAACCGGTCCTATATTCATCCGAAAGTTTAACCAGTACAGGCGGCTTATCCTCTATTTCTATTTTTAAACAGGCAGTACAATCACCAGGGTAGTTTTCAATAATAGATTTAAGTTTTTCAAGCGTATCCGAAGAGGCATCCTGAGCATTAACTTTGATCAATACGCCATCGGTCCATTCGTGAGAAGCATGTTCAATGGGGACAATGTTCTCCGCCACAAGCTTGACAATGTTTTCCTTTTTTTGAACTTCTGCCTCCAGAATGACAATCTCCTCATCGGCCAGAAGCATGTGGATTTTTGCATAAAGATTGGGGAATACCACAACTTCAACACTGCCTGACTGATCCTCGATGGCCGAGAATGCCATCATATCCCCTTTTTTGGTTTTGTGAAGCTTAAGAATTTTTACAGAACCGCCTATGCGGATCATTTTTCCATCAGCCGTATCATGAATATTGACAGAATTTACAGTGGCATATTTTTGAATTATTTTTTCATATTTATCAAGGGGATGACCTGAAATATAAAATCCCAAAGACTCTTTTTCCAGGGACAAAAGCACGTTATCTTCCCATTCATCGATGTCAGGCGGTTTTGGCCTGCTCACAGGCAGTGCGGTTCCCATATTTGAATCTGCAAATAAATCTAATTGTGAATCGGCTTTTTCCTTTTGTATCCTTGATCCATGTTCCAGGGCATCTTCAAAAATCGCCATCATCTGGCTGCGCTTTGTATTGCTTGAATCAAATGCCCCGCATTTAATCAACGCCTCAAGGACTTTTTTGTTCACCTTTCCGACATTGACCCGTTCACAAAAATCATAAATGCTTTCGTATTCACCCTCTCCATTTCTTGATTCAACAATGGACTCAATGGCTGCCTCACCAATGTTTTTCACCGCAGCAAGACCAAACCTGATACATCCGTCGGACACGATAAAATGCGCATCACTCTTATTTACATCCGGTGGCAGCACTTTAATTTTATGGCTCCGGCACTCATCTATATATTTTATGACAGCATCGGAATTGTTTCTCTCGCTGGTCATTAAAGCAGCAATAAACTCAAGGGCAAAATTGGCCTTGAGATAAGCGGTTTGATAGGCAATGAGGGCATAGGCTGCACTATGGGACTTATTAAAGCCGTACCCACCAAATTTTTCCATCAAATTAAACAGTTCTGCCGCCTTTTCAAGGTCATGGTTGTTTTCTTTAGCCCCTTTCAGGAACAGTGCTCGATGTTCTTCCATCATGGAAGCAATCTTTTTTCCCATGGCTTTTCGAAGTCCGTCTGCATCCGCCATTGAATAATTGGCAAGCACACCGGCAATTTTCATAACCTGTTCCTGATAAAGGATCACACCATAGGTCTCTTTTAATACCGGTTCAAGTTCATCAAAAAGATAGACCACTTCTTTATGCCCATGTTTTCTCTCAACATAGGTGTCTGCCATACCGCTGTCGAGAGGACCCGGGCGATAGAGGGCCACCAGGGCAACAATGTCTGAAAAGCTTGCCGGTTTCAATCTTGAAATCAAATCCTTCATGCCTGAACTTTCAAGCTGGAACACACCTGTGGTGTCAGCCCGTTGCAAAAGCTCAAAGGTTTTGGCATCATTGTAATCAAGATTTAAAAGGTCCGGGGGTGTTTTTCCCTGTTTTTTAATCAGCTCGATACAATTTTTTATAACAGTAAGATTCCTTAACCCCAGGAAATCAAACTTAACCAGTCCCAGTTTTTCAACATAATTCATATCAAACTGGGTCAGGGTCTCACCCTCTTTGCCTTTATACAGGGGAAGATATTCGTTCAAAGGCTTGTCAGAAACCACAACGCCCGCTGCATGAGTGGAAGCATGCCTTGGCAGCCCTTCCAGAAGCAGAGATGTTTTCAGCATCTGGGTCTTTTCTTCAGATTCAGCACATTTTTCCCGGATACGTGGAACTTCCTCCATAGCCTTTGTCAGGTTCTTTGCATTGTCCGGGATCATTTTGGCAATTTCATCCACCTCGGATAAAAGAACTCCAATAGCCCTGCCCACATCTCTGATGACAGCTTTGGCCTTAAGCTTTCCAAATGTTATAATCTGGCAGACATACTCGGGGCCGCCATACCGGTCAATGACATATTTATAAACCTGATCCCGGCCTTCGATACAGAAATCCACATCAATATCCGGCATGCTCATCCGGGAAGGATTTAAAAATCTCTCAAAAATCAGCCCATGTTCAATAGGATCAAGGGCTGTAATATCCATTGCATAGGCTACCATGCTTCCGGCAGCCGATCCCCTTCCTGGACCGACCGGTACATTGATTTTTTTTGAATATTCTATAAAATCGGCAACAATTAAAAAATATCCGGGGAATCCCATATCAAGAATCACCCCGATCTCATACTCAATTCGATCCCGGTAAACCTTCTCGTCAATATCCGGATTTGAAGCCTTAATGATCTTAAACTTTTTTTCAAACCCTTCCATGGCCTTTTGTTTAAAAATTTCATCCTCGGATTCTTCTTCAGACATGGCATATCGCGGGAAGTGATATGTCTTGTCATCAAATTCTACATTACATTTTGAGATGATTTCCCTTGTGTTCTCAATGGCTCCCGGATAATCACCAAAAGATCGGATCATCTCTTTTGGAGACTTAAAATAAAGTTGGTCAGAATCGAATTTGAATCTGTTTTGATTGGTAAGGGTATCTCCTGTCTGAATGCAAAGCAGTATTTCATGGGCCTTATCATCACCTTTGGAAAGATAGTGGCAGTCATTGGTGGCCACCATGGGAATGGAAAGCCGATGGCTGATGTCAAGGAGTCCTTCATTTACTTTATGCTGAATCTGAATTCCATTTTTCTGAACCTCCAGGAAAAAGTTTGTCTCACCAAAAGTATTCAGATAAAACCTGGCCGCATCGTCTGCAGCGTCCATCTTGTTTTGGATAATGTTTTTGGGGATATCCCCTTTAAGGCAGGCAGAAAGTCCGATCAACCCTTTTGAATGGTTGGCCAGAAGTTCTTTGTCAATCCTGGGTTTATAGTAAAATCCCTTGAGCTGGGCAATGGAAACCAGCTTGCAAAGGTTGGTATATCCTTCACGGTCTTTTGCCAGAAGAACCAAGTGGCTCAATCCCTTGTGATCCATCTGGGTTCTGTCATTCAAAGTTCTGGGAGCAACATAGACTTCGCACCCAATCACGGGTTTGACGGATTCTTTCCTGGCCTTTTCATAGAATTCTGCAACACCGAACATGGTGCCATGATCGGTTATGGATACGGCATCCATTCCATATTCATGGCATTTCTTAAATAAGGAATTCAGCCTTATGGCCCCATCAAGAAGCGAATATTCCGTATGAAGATGAAGATGATAAAATGGTGATGGTAATTGGGTCATTGCCGGTTAGCGCTGCTTCCAACCCTGTAATTTGGAGCCTCTTTGGTAATGACAACATCATGTACATGACTTTCCTTAAGCCCTGCTGAACTGATTTTAACAAATCTTGCCTTTTCATGAAGCTCTTCAATTGAAGATGCCCCAAGATATCCCATACCGGCTTTAAGGCCGCCAATCATCTGTACTATATTTTCTTTAATTGTTCCTCTGTAGGGGATTCTGCCGACAATACCCTCAGGAACAAGCTCCTCATCCGTACCAGCATCTTTCTGATAGTAGCGGTCGGAACTGCCTTTTTTCATGGCTTCCACTGATCCCATTCCCCTGTATGCCTTATAAGAACGCCCCTGATAGATAACCATTTCCCCCGGACTTTCTTCAGTACCTGCCAGAAGACTTCCCAGCATGACAGAATCAGCTCCTGCGCCCAGTGCTTTTGCAATATCACCGGAAAATTTGATACCACCATCGGCTATGATGGGAACTCCGGTTGTCTTTGAAATTTCCTTGCAATTCTGAATAGCAGTCAATTGCGGAACTCCAACTCCTGCAACAATACGTGTGGTACAAATAGAGCCGGGGCCAATCCCTATTTTAACGGCATCCGTTCCCGCATCTATCAAGGCTTTTGCACCAGCTTCCATGGCCACATTTCCGGCAATAAGCTGGCAATCCGGAAATGCACTTTTAATTTTCTTGATCGCATCAATCACATTTTTTGAATGACCATGGGACGTGTCAATCACAAGGGCATCCACCCCCGCCCTTATCAATGATTCAACCCTTTGCATCATGTCGGAACCCACACCAATGGCACCACCCGCCCTTAATCTGCCCAGCGAGTCTTTGCATGCATTGGGATATTTCTTAATTTTTTCAATATCTTTTATGGTGATCAACCCTTTAAGTTTGCCTTCTTTATCGACAACCAGAAGTTTTTCAATTCTATGTTTGTGAAGCGTAACTTTGGATTCTTCAAGGGTACATTTTTCCGGAACCGTCACAAGATTTTCACTGGTCATAACTTCTCTTGTAGGTTTTCCCAGCCGGGTCTCAAACCTTAAGTCTCTGTTGGTCACAATGCCGACAAGTTTGTCCCCTTCGGTTACAGGAATACCGGAAATCCTGTATTTAGCCATAATTTTCAAAACTTCTGAAATGGGAACATCCGGATGGACAGTAATCGGATCAACAATCATTCCGCTTTCTGATTTTTTTACCCGGTCAACTTCAATAGACTGCTCTTCAATACTCAGGTTTCTATGGATAAACCCCAATCCCCCCGCTCTTGCCATACTGATGGCTGTCAATGCTTCGGTAACTGTATCCATGGCCGCACTGACAATGGGAATATTCAGTTCAAGCTCTTTGGTCAAACGGGTACGGGTCAGAACTTCATCTGGAAGGATGGCCGAATAGCCGGGTAATAAGAGGACGTCATCAAATGATAACCCTTCCTCGGATAATATTTTGGACATAAGTTAACCTCCAGAAAGGAAAATGTTTATTGATACTATTAGGCTGGCAATCTAATGAAGTCTTAAACCACCAGCCTATTTGAAATCAAATCAGTATATAAACATGTACTCTTACTAAATATCAGATTTTTTAGCAAGATCAATATTGCCATCAAAGATAAAAAACAGCAGCATGAAGTTACCCAATTCCACTTTATTTATTTCTTTTTATAAAGCAGCCAAGGTGCGTATCAGGTTTCAATGTATGATTGATCAACCAAGAAACGTGATGACCCCGTTCAAGTATTCTCTTTAAATCTTTATTCAGGTTGCTTCTTCAATAATTGTTTTTGGAAGAATACAACTGATTTTCTTGAACTGTCAATGATTTGGTTGACATAAATACTTTTTGTCGCTAATTTGTCTTTTGTTCATTTTAGTAGTTGGCTTATTTAATTGGGAAGTGAATCACAGGAAAACGGGATAAAGAATAACTCATGCTGTTAAAGATCAATCCGCAAAATCCCCAGAAACGCCAGATTTCAAGGGTGGTAGATATTATTAAGGAAGGCGGGATTGTGGCATATCCGACTGATACATTCTATGGTATCGGGTGTGATATTATGAATAAAAAAGCCATTGAAAAAATTTATGCCATAAAACAACGGAATAAAAACAAACCGTTTAGTTTTATCTGCCCTGATTTAAAAGATATTTCCCAATATGCCAAAGTATCCAATTTTGCGTATAGAAATATGAAAAGACTATTGCCGGGACCCTATACATTTGTTCTATCCGGCTCAAAACTGGTTCCGAAGATGATGCTGACCAAGCGAAAAACAGCCGGCATAAGGGTCCCGGATAATAAGATTGCCTTGGCCATAACCAATGAGCTTGGCCACCCGGTCATTTCAACCAGCGCCACCCATCCGGATGGACAGGTTTTCGAAGACCCGTCACTGCTTCATGATTATTTTATAAAAACCATTGATGTGGTTATTGACGGCGGGCCTGTTCCGGGATCTCCATCAAGCGTTGTTTCTTTAATTGATGATATACCTGAGATTATCCGTTACGGTTCCGGAGATGTTGATGTCTTTGAGTAAGGTGTCTACAAGTTTTTTAATAAATGTAATTTTATCTTCTTTGGGATAAACCGGTTTTAATTCCCCTTTGATATTGGCCATCTCCCCGGCCCACCGGACCGCATCATCAAGATTTCCCAGACGATCGATCAATTTTAATTTGAGTGCTTTTTGACCGGTATAGACTCTTCCGTCCGCAAGCGTTGCCATTGTCTGGAAATCAATACCTCTTGCCTTTGCTGCATCATTTACAAATTGAAGATGAAGCTCGTCCACAAGGGCTTGAAAAATCTTTTTTTCCGAATCTTTAAGCTCTCTTAAAGGAGATCCCATATCTTTAAATTCACCACTTTTAATCACAACAGGAGATATACCGATTTTTTTAGCGATTTCCATAATATTGGCATATTCCATGATCACACCGATACTGCCGGTGAGGGTTCCGGGGTTGGCAACTATCCCGTCTGTTGCAGATGCAATATAGTATCCACCCGAGGCCGCAACCGATCCCATGGAGGTGATTATTTTTTTAGTCATCCTGGTTTTCACGATTTCACGATAAATTTCCTGGGCGGGTCCGATGCCTCCTCCTGGAGAGTCAATTCTTAAAATTATGGCCTTGATATCATCGTCATCTCGAAAAATTTTAATGTTTTGAATAATTTTTTTCGAAGACAGTATCATTCCATTGATTTCGACAATACCGATATTGCCGCCAGATGAGGTGTACTGCTGGGCAAATTGAGTGTTCAGCATTTTTGAACCAAAAGATACAAAAACAATAAATCCAATGAACATGATAGTAAAACAGGTTGAAACAATCATTAAAAAAAATAAGAATGGATGTCTTCGAGCAAACATATAAACGTCCTAATAATCAGTTAAAAAAAGCCGGATCAACCTTAAGGTTATCCGGCCCTTATACACTATTCAGCACTCAGAAACGATAGGTTCGAGTTTGAGTTATTCTTTTTCAGGTTTATCAGTTTCTTCACCGTCCTGTTTTTCTTCGTCCTGAGTTTTATTTGCTTCAAGTTGCTCCTGGATATTGTTTCTCAGGATTTCACCAAAAGATGAGGTGGCAGGTTTCATGTTTTTAGCAAAGTCTTCAAGATATTTGTCATCATCGTCTTCTTCAAGGCGTTTGATGGAAAGGCCGATACGTCTTTCATCACTGTTGATATTCATTACTTTTGAAGTAATTGTTTCTCCGATCTTGTAACGTTCTTTCGGGCTTTTCACATTTTCTTTACTGATTTCGGATACATGAACAAGACCTTCTATACCCTCTTCAAGTTCGACAAATACGCCAAAGTCAGTCAGATTGGTGATAACACCGGATATTTCCTTACCCACTTCATAACGCTGAGCAACGGATTCCCATGGATCTGCCTGGGTCTGTTTGATACCCAAAGAAAACCTTTCATTGGATTTGTCAATATCGAGAACAACGGCCTGTATGGTTTCATTTTTCTTATATGCTTCAGATGGATGTTTGATTCTCTTTGTCCAGGAAATATCTGAAATATGGACCAGACCGTCAATATCATCATCAATTCCGATAAAGAGACCGAATTCAGTTATATTTTTAATTTTACCCTCAATAATGGTACCTACCGGATATTTCTGAGAAATAACTTCCCATGGATTATCCACAGTCTGTTTAATCCCCAGAGAAATTCTCCTGTTATCCGGTTTCAGGTCGAGTACAACCGCTTCAATTTCTTCACCGACAGTTACCATCTGGGATGGATGACGGATCTTTCTTGTCCAGGACATTTCAGACACGTGAATGAGTCCTTCAACGCCCTCTTCAAGTTCAATAAACGCACCGTAATCCGTAAGACTGACTACTTTACCGGCTATTTTTGAATCAACCGGATATTTATCAACTGCAGTTGTCCATGGATCAGGCGTCAGTTGTTTCATGCCAAGGGATACCCTCTCTTTTTCAAGATCGAAAGAAAGAATTTTGACATTGATTTTGTCTCCTATAGAAAAGAGCTCTGATGGATGTTTGACCCTGCCCCATGAGATGTCGGTAATATGAAGAAGGCCGTCCACACCGCCCAGATCGACAAAAACGCCATATTCTGTGATGTTTTTTACGATACCTTCCATGACCTTGCCATCTTCTATGGCCTCAAGGGTTGTGCTTCTAAGCTTATCCCGTTCTGCTTCAAGAAGAACTCGTCTTGAAAGAACGATATTGTTTCTCTTTTTGTTGTATTTGAGGATTTTGAATGTATAGGTCTGATTTACCATTTCATCCATGTTGCGGATGGGTCGAAGATCGGCCTGTGATCCGGGAAGGAACGCCAATAGTCCAATATCAACTGAAAACCCACCTTTCACCCGGCTGGTAATGACACCTTCAATGGTTTCATCTGCATCGTAAACGTCTTTAATCGCATCCCAGACTTTAACTTTTTTGGCTTTTTCACGAGACAGAAGAACGGTTTCTTCTTCTTCATCCCATACTTCAATCATCACTTCAAATTTATCATTGACATTGACGTTTACATTGCCTTCCTCATCAATGAATTCCCGAATAGAGATCTGTCCTTCAGATTTATATCCAACATCTACAAGAACCATATCCCTGGCGACAGATATTACAGTTCCGGTTACCACCTGTCCTTCTTCAAATTTCTTAAGGCTGGACTCATAGATGTCCAAAAGCTCTCCCATTGTTTCTTCGCCTGTAATTTCAGGTGAAGCGACTTCTTCTTTCTCAGGAGCGACTTCTTCTTTCTCAGGAGCGACTTCTTCTTTCTCTGAAGCGACTTCTTCTTTCTCTGAAGCGACTTCTTCTTTCTCTAAGGTTTCAGTATTCATTTTTTGATTTTCGTTTTCTTCAGTAATGTTGTTCATTAATATTATTCCCCCTAATCATATTTTATACTTCTCTATATGAACAAGATATAGGGAAGTACAATTCGCCTTTTTATCAAATGGTAATGGAAAAATCAATAGAATTATTAAGCTTTTCAAGCTTTTTCGATAATCCTTAACATTTTGTCAACCACCTGTTCAATGGTCAAAAAAGAGGCGTTAATTTCAATGGCATCTTTTGCAGGCTTGAGAGGTGCGGATTCTCTTTGAGAATCGTTATGATCTCTTATCTCTATTTCCTTTTGAACTTTATTGATATCCTTTGTCTCATCCGGCATTTCATCAAATCGCCTTTTTGCACGAACATTTAAATCAGCAAAAAGAAAAAATTTTACTGCGGCATCCGGGAAAACCACTGTGCCCATATCCCTGCCCTCGAAAACAGCATCCTTTGTTTTACCAATGTTCCTTTGAATATCAAGCAGGGCCGACCGAACCTGTGGTCTCGCAGAAGAAGAAGATGCCAGCATTGAAATTTCGGGTGTCCGGATAGAATTTGTAATATTCCTGCCAGATGACATTAATATAAATGAATCTTTTTCCATTACAAAATTGAGATTAAGATTTTTTAAAAAATCTTCAAGCACCATATCGTTTTCCCAGTCAATATCCTGCCTTTGAATTTCAAAGGCGACCCCCCTGTACAGGGCTCCGGTGTCAACATAAACACATCTCAGTTTTTTTGAGAGCAACTTGCTTACAGTCGTTTTACCTGCACCTGCAGGGCCATCAATAGTAATTATTTTTGATCTCATTTTTAATCCTTGTTTTTTAAAACCTTTTTAAGGGCCCGGATAAAAATGACATTTTCCTCTTGTGTGCCTGTATTCACCCGTAGAAATGTATCAAATCCATAAGATTTCATTGATCTTACAATAACACCCAGTTTCAACATTTTTTGAAATATTTGTGTGGCATCTGTTTCAAGGTCCAGCATCAGAAAATTGGATTGGGTCGGTAAACAGTTAATTCCCAAATCGGCAAGCTCAGCAAATAAAAAATCAAGTCCGTTATGAGTGGTTTGGATACTCTTATTCAAGAATGCTTCATCACCAAGGGCCGCAACAGCAGCCGCCTGGGCAAGACTGTTTACATTAAACGGCTGCCTGATCCTGTTTAAAATTTCAGCAATTTCCGAGTCCATTATTCCATACCCCACTCTGAAACCTGCCAGTCCATAAGCTTTGGAAAATGTTCTGAGTGTCACAACCCGTGGGTCTTGCAACGGATTTTTTAAAGAATTATAAACCAAATCATTTCTTACAAATTCTATATATGCCTCATCCACAACAATAATAACATCATCGGGTACTTTTTTTGAAAATTCATTAAATTCGTCATGGGTAATCGTACTGCCCGTGGGATTAAACGGGTTGGTGATAAAAATCAATTTGGTTTTAGCTGATATCTTTTCAATAATGCCTTCAAGATTTGTAGAAAAATCAGTTAACGGAACCTTGACAGGCCGACCCTTTGCTGTTTTAACACTTATTTCGTACATTAAAAATGATGGCAAAGGCATTAATGCCTCATCTCCGGGATTTAAAAAACCATGGGCCAAAAGTGCGATAATATCATCAGATCCGTTCCCAATGACAATATTCTCTGGTGCGATATGAAATTTCTGGGTAAGCTTGTTGCATAACAGATAAGCTGAGGATTCAGGATACCGGTTCATATCCTTCATGTTTTGTGTGACTGCATCATAAACCTTTGGGGAAAAGCCAATTGGATTCTCGTTGGAAGCAAGTTTGATCGCATTGGTGATCTGATACTCTCTTTCAACCTCTTTGAGGGGTTTACCCGGTTCATAGGGTTTAATCGCAGCTATTTGATCACTGATTTTAAATTTCATAACCTGATTTCTCCTAAAGATGAAAGAATAATATTTAGTTAGGATTTGAAATTTTGTCAATGATTATGATACTTAAGACTCTGAATAAATAATACGCTTAAGGATTTTATGAAAAAATATGTGACTCTCGGACTTGAGAACCTGATTGCAGATCCGCCTGAACTCCTAAGGGGAAAGCGGCTTGGCCTGCTATCCAATCCGGCATCGGTTGACGGTCGGTTCAATCATGCATCAAAACTTATTCATCACTTTTTTCCGGAACAGCTAAAAGTACTGTTTTCTCCTCAACATGGTTTTTTTGCTGAAAAGCAAGATAACATGATAGAATCCCATCACATTATGGAACCGGAATTAAACATCCCAGTATACAGTCTGTACTATGATACAAGAATTCCAACCAGAGAAATGTTTGATCAAATAGATGTTTTGCTCGTTGATATTCAGGATGTCGGAACCCGGGTATATACATTTATTTATACGGTATCTTTTTGTCTTGAAATTGCAGCAGCGTTAAAAAAGCAGGTAATCATCCTTGACCGTCCCAACCCTATCGGCGGAACACAGGTTGAAGGTAACATCCTTTCAAAAAGGTATGCCTCTTTTGTAGGGCGGTTTCCTGTTCCCATGCGGCATGGGCTGACGATTGGAGAAATTTCACAATTCTTTAATCAAAAATTTCATATGGGGTGCGACCTGACCATCATCCCAATGACCGGCTGGAAAAGACAAATGTATTGGCAGGACACCGGACTTTCATGGATAGCCCCTTCCCCGAATCTGCCGACACCGCAATCCTGCATGGTCTATCCAGGACAGGTTATTTTTGAAGGCACAAACATATCTGAAGGGCGCGGCACGACTTTGCCCTTTGAACAATTCGGAGCTCCTTTCCTGAATACAAAAAAAATCAAAGCTGAGGCAGATGAGATGATAAAAGGCGCCTGTCTTCGTCCAGTTAATTTTGAGCCGACATCGGGAAAATGGCAGGGTGACGTTTGTAAAGGCTTTCAAATTCACATAACTTCAACAGATGAATTTAAACCTTATTTATCCTCTTTGATATTGATGCAGTTGATTATCAAACATCATAAAAATGAATTTAATTTTAAAGAACCCCCTTACGAATATGAGCTTGAAAAAATGCCGATAGATCTGATTCTTGGAAGTAAAAAACTTCGTAAAAAGCTGACCCGTTTAGAAGATTTGAGCCTTTTGTCAGACCAATGGCAGAAAGAACTGGAGAGTTTTAAATCTATCTCAGGGAAATACCATTTATATGAATAATCAACATCAGGCCGACTCCTGGAAAAGGATGAGTTTCAAGAGCAACAAAGTTTGGGTCCAAACGGATGCCAACGGGGATCTCCTGGTTGAAAAAGGAAAGGTCTTAATAAAATACAATTTAAAACAAGACTATGAGTATAGAGTCAAACCAGAGAGTTTAAAATCTGAAGACCAGGCCATCCCGGCAAAAAAGAAATCGACATCTCAACAACCATCTTCGATCCATCAATCCGGTAAACTTTTAAAAAAGAAAGACACTGAAACAGATCTTCCGGATAATTGCATTAAAATTTATACCGATGGTGCTTCGTCCGGCAATCCCGGGCCTTCAGGAATCGGCATTCTTTTTATCTATGGTGAAAACAAAAAGGAAATCTCAAAATATATTGGCAAGGCAACCAATAATATTGCAGAGCTGACTGCAATAAAAGTAGCACTGGCAGAACTGAAGCGCGTTGATTTGCCGGTTCGTATTTTTTCAGACTCAAGTTATTCTATCGGCCTTCTGACAAAGAACTGGAAACCCAAAAAAAACCAGGAGCTTGTTTTTGAAATCAGAGCATTAATGGACAAATTTTGTGATTTAGCCTTTATTAAAGTAAAGGGGCATTCGGGTATTAAAGAGAATGAGGTGGCGGATTTCCTTGCAACCTCTGCAATTAAAAAAAACCTGCTGTAAAACCAGGCCTTTTTTGAGATTCTATCGTGATTTTTTATTTTTCTTTTTTCAGGTCATCTAATTCTTTTTCAAGTTCTTCAATTTTGGCTTTATCATCTTGGGGTGCAGGCGCATCATCACCCTTATCGTTTTTCCAGGAATCTTTCAGTTCATCAAATCCAAGATAAAGGGCAAGACCACCGCCTAAGAGAAGAACAGGTGGAATACACCCTGCAAGAAGTTCTAAAAATTCATCAAACCAAACAGCCAAACCCACTACACCCAGAAGAACTGCAATAGCCCCACCGATTAACGTTTTCATAAAAAGGCCCTCCTAAAAATTTAATTCACATAACAAATTATTCTTTTACAATTAAACAAATTTAGAAATTGTCAACATTAGGATGAAAAAAATAACATAAGCCTTTGTTTTTATCAAGGCTATTTTAAGATTGCCATTCCAATTAAGCTTTGATAATTAAAGGGGGTTGTATTATTTACTGAAAATCCTTTGAGGAAAAAATTAATGGAATTATTTCAAAAGCTTAAAGACATTATCAAAAAATCCCGTCTTAAGCTTCGCAGGTTGGTCGACTGCATGCTGGGTAACACCTATAATTACTTTCTATGCTTTTACCCCGGCGATTCAGGATATTTTATCCAAAAGCTGATTAAACGATTGGCCAATAAGCTCAATTTTGATGATCACAATATAGAAAAGATAAAAAATATTGATAAGGACAGCATTGTTGTTTATGCCAGTAAAAATAAAAGAGTTTTTAATTTTTTATATTATCATGTCAAGCTTAAAAGCCTTGGCCTGCCTTATCCTCAGATAGGGTTTGATTTCAGGTTCTTTTTTCTTTTATCTATAAAACGACTGTTTCAAATTTTTCTTTGTCATATGGATCACTTTTTTCACTATTTTCATTTTAAGGATCCTTATACAACAGGTTATGCTACAAAAGAATTATTAAACGGCAGATCCGGGTTTGTCTGTCTGATTGAAGAAGAAGATTTCTATAAACGATTCATAAAATCAACCCCAGACCCCCTTTTCCTTTTAATAGAGCTTCAAAAGAGCATTGACAAATCCGTCATGATTATCCCTGAGGATATTATTTATGTTACAAAGCCAATGAGAAAGGATCCGACTATAGCTGATATTCTTTTTGGGACCCATGAAAAACCTGGGATAATAAAGCGCTTTTTTATCATATTAAGACGTCCTGAAAAAATCAGAGTCGAACTTGCAAATCCTGTTAATCTGAACGAGTTTATCAACAGGCCTGAGATTGAGCAGCTTGATTCGGAATTCCAAACCCATAAATTAAGAAGTCATCTGGTAGATATCCTGAACAGACAGAGAAAAAGTATTACCGGTCCTGTTTTAAAGTCAAGACAGGAAATTACTGAAGATATTTTAACCCGGAAATCTTTACGTGAATACCTGGCTGAATATGCCTCACAAAACAACCTTACTTTGAGAAAGACCCATAAAAAAGCCGCCGGTTATATCAAGGAGATTGCCTCCAATTACAACCTGCAAGTTATTAATTTAGCAAATAGGCTTCTAACCTGGGCGTTTAAAAATATCTTTGAAGATCTGGTTCTCAACCAGAAAGAAATCAATCGAATGAGAGAAAAATCAACCCAGGCACCTCTCATACTTGTTCCATGCCATAAAAGTCATTTGGACTATCTCTTGCTGCCCTATGTCATGTTTAGCAACAATATGCCCTGCCCCCATGTTGCTGCCGGCAAAAATCTGTCATTCTGGCCCCTGGGCCCTTTGTTCAGGGGGGCAGGTGCTTTTTTTATGAGACGAACATTTATAGGTGCGCCACTTTATTCAAAAATTTTTTCTGCCTACCTGGAAAAACTTCTTTATGAAGGATTTAATATAAAAATTTTTATTGAAGGCGGAAGAAGCAGGACTGGAAAACTTTTAACTCCAAAGCCAGGTGGCCTTGCCATGTTGATCAATGCCTATAATAACGGGGCTTGTGACAATCTTTATTTTGTACCCATATTTATCGGGTACGACCATGTCCTTGAAGAAGATGCTTATCTCAAGGAGATTGAAGGCGGCAAAAAAAAGCCTGAAACCTTAAAAGGGCTGATTAAAGCCCGTAAATTTCTAAAGAAAAAATACGGCAAAGTATACATGAAGTTTAATGAGCCCATATCCATTAAAAACTATATTAAAGAAAAAAATATTGATCTTTCCAAGACGTCAAACGAAGAATACATGCAATTTGTAAAAAGTTTTGGATATAAGCTGATCAATGCTATCAATACCAATGCTGTGGCCACCCCCCATGGTATCATTGCCAGTGCAGTATTAAACTGCTCAAAAAACAGTTTTGCAAAAAAACAGATGATTGCCAGGGTAAACACCTATATGAACATGCTGACGTTCATGAATGCAGAGCTTTCAGAAACTCTCTTGATTGATCCTGATAACACCTTAAAATCGGTAATCAATGACTTTATTTCAAGAAATTTTATTGAGCTTGCGGATGAAGATGAAGATGATATTACAGAACACACGGTTTTTATTGTTAAAGATAATAAGCGGGCTATTCTGGATTATTATAAAAATTCGGTGATCTCCTTTTTTGTCAATTTCGCATACACTGCCGTGGCTATACTTGAAACCGACAGGTTTGTGTTTTCTTCTTCAGATCTTGTGCTCAGATATAAATTTCTGGAAAAAATATTTACAGATGAATTTTTCTTTGACGAGGAGACCACCTATGAGGAAAATATCTCAATTTGTATTAAAGGATTCATAAATGATGGGATACTCGTACCTGATTCATCTGAATTAGATATGTTTCGCATCACTTCCCAGGGGTTAAGGAAACTCAAATGGTTTGCCGCCTTTTTACAACCATTTTTCGAATCTTATAAAACCGCTCTTCTTTATTTTGAAAAATATGAATCGGGTAAACATAAAGGAAAAGAAAGGGTCAAAAAAATCCATTCTATCGGAACAAAGCTGTATAAAGGGAAAATCATAATCCTAAAAGAATCTTTATCCCAGGTTAATTATAAAAATGCTGCCAATTATTTTACCAAGAATGGGGTTAACGGATCCAAAGATCATATACAAATTGAATATTATAAAAACATCCTTGACCGGTTAATCCTTTTAATCGCATCATAAAATCATGAAAGCACTTATTCTTTCGGCAGGATTTGGCACCCGGCTTTTACCCTATACAGAAAAAATCCCAAAGTCGTTGTTTACAGTCCTGTCCAGCCCCATGCTTGAACATGTTATTAAAAAGCTTGTGGACAATGGGTGTGAACAAATTCTGATCAACACCCATCATTTGTATATGCAAATAGAAGCTTTTGTTGCGCAAAAAGAATATAATGTTAACATTCAAACGATCTATGAGCCTGCCATTCTTGATACCGGTGGTGCCATTGCCAATGCAAAGCCCTTTTTAAAGGACAGTTCTTTTTTTGTCATTAATTCCGATATTATTTCAAATGTTGATCTTAAAAAAGTATACAATTTTCATAAAAAATCAAATTGCCTGGCAACACTTGTTCTTCATGATCACGATAGATTTAATAAAGTAAAAATCGATAATCAGGGATATATCCAAAATTTTGATTCAAAAACAGATGGTCTTGCATTTACCGGCATCCAGGTTTTGTCACCTCAAATTTATGAGTTTTTTCCCGATAAAAAAGTATTTTCAAGCATTGAGGTATATCAAAGCCTTTGCAGTGAGAAACAGATACAAGCATTTGTAGAAAAAGATATCTTCTGGTCAGATATCGGCACACCAGACTCCTATTCAATGACATCCCTTCTTGAATTAGCTGCATCAGAATTTCAGATCAAACATGACAGAATCAAACATATCCGGGTTGACAAACTTAAAGGGGATGGATCTGACAGAAACTGGTACCGGACAACATATAGAGACGGGTCTTTTATTCTTTCAGACCACGGTATTTGTATGCCCAAAAGTGGTCGGCTTTTGCAGCTTAATGCTTTTATCCATATCGGGAACCATCTTTTTTCAAAGAACATTCCTGTACCCCGTATCATAAATCATGACACACTTTCAGGAATGGTAATTCTTGATGACTTGGGAGATGTCCATCTTGAGACTCAGGTCAAACAAAAAAATAATAGTGAATTTACTATAAAGATCTATAAAAAAGTGATTGACCGGCTTATTGATTTTTCCATAAAGGGCTTTCAAGGATTTAAAAAGGAATGGACCTGTCAGACCGAGACCTACTCAAAAGAACTGATTATTGAAAATGAATGCCGGTATTTCATGGAGGCATTCATTCAAAACTATTTAAAGCTGGATGTCGCCTTTCATGGGTTTTCAGATGAATTTGAGCATATTGCAGACCATGCACTGAAACACGGATTTATCGGTTTAATGCACCGCGACATGCAGTCAAGAAATATTATGATACATAACAGCCAGATTTATTTTATTGACTTTCAATCGGCAAGACTGGGGCCTTTGCAATATGATCTTGCATCTTTGCTGATAGACCCTTATGTTAACTTAAAAGACCAAACAAGAAACGATCTTTTACAATACACCATGGAAAAATTAAAATTGAGCGGAATAGAAAGTCAAAACTTTTTTGAATGCTATCAATATTGCTGTTTGACAAGAAACTTACAATTTCTTGGAGCCTTTAGTTTTTTAAGCCAGATAAAAAAGAAAAAGAGGTTTAAGCGGTATATCCCTGATTCAGTAAAATCATTAAAAAGAATTATCGCTGATTTGAATACAGACAAACTTCCTGAATTATCAAAACTTGTTCAAGCAATTTAAGGAGTCATTTAGAATGGACAAAATAAATATCATGATCAATGGCCTGCCAGGGAACGTTGCAAAAAAAATGGCCCGGTTTGCCATCAATGATGACAGATTTAATGTGGTCCCCTTTTCCCTTACCGGTCAGGAAATTGAAGAAAACGCCATAACCATTGACCAAACACCATTTGAACTTGTAAGACGCGACAAAAGAGATGAAAAAATCACCCGGATTAAAACTCAGTTTGCCGCCTTTATTGCCATTGATTATACGCATCCAACAGCTGTTAACTCAAATGCCTTGTTTTATACCCGGAACCAGATCCCATTTGTCATGGGAACCACAGGGGGCGACAGGGAACAACTTAAACGGATTGTGAAAAATTCTTCAACACCGGCTGTCATTGCACCGAATATGGCCCAACAGGTTGTCGGATTCCAGGCAATGATGGAATATGCTGCAAACACTTTCCCCGGTCTCTTTGAGGGGTACACCCTTGAAGTGGTTGAAAGCCACCAAAATGGGAAAGCAGACACTTCCGGTACAGCCAAAGCAATGGTGGGTTACTTTAATAAGCTGGGAGCAGATTTTGATGTTAACGACATCAAAATGATAAGAGACCCTGAAGTACAAAAAAAGGATTGGGGAATTCCCAAAGAGCACCTGACCGGTCACGGGTGGCATACTTATACCTTAAAATCACCTGATGGGTCGGCCTTGTTTGAATTCAAACACAATATCAATGGCAGGGATATCTATGTCAGCGGCACCTTTGATGCCGTTCTGTTTCTTAAGGGAAAACTTATAGATCCTGATAATTCAAAAAAATTCTATACCATGATTGATGTATTAAATAAGGAATAATCGTTTCCAGACTTGCATATATTTATTTATAATATTTTTTATACCATTTAACAAAACTATTTATTCCCTCAACAATTGGAGTAGAGGGCTTAAATCCTGTGTCTTTTATCAGGTCACTGACATTTGCATAGGTTGCAGGAACATCTCCCGGTTGTAACGGTAAATATTCTTTAATGGCTTTTTTACCGATGGCCTTCTCAATGGCTTCAACAAATGCCATCAGGGCAACCGGTTGATTATTCCCGATATTATACAATTTATAAGGAACACAACTGCTGGAAGGGTTGGGGTTGTCAGACGTCCAGTCAGGATCTGCCTTGGGAATATTGTTCATCACCCTTACAACGCCTTCCACAATATCATCAATATAGGTAAAATCCCTTTGCATATCCCCGTTGTTAAATACTTTTATAGGTTCATTATTTAAAATTGCCTTTGTAAAAAGGAAAAGAGCCATATCAGGTCTTCCCCACGGTCCGTAAACGGTAAAAAACCTTAGTCCTGTTGTGGGAAGTTTATATAAATAACTATAGGTATGGGCCATTAATTCATTGGCTTTTTTTGATGCTGCATAGAGGCTTATGGGGTGATCCACATTGTGCCGTACAGAAAACGGCATATTGGTATTCAACCCATAGACAGAGCTGCTGGAAGCGTAAACCAGGTGCTTTACACCTGAATGCCGGCAGCCTTCAAGGATATTGCCAAAACCCACAAGATTACTATCGATATAAGATTCCGGGTTTTCTATGCTGTACCGGACTCCTGCCTGGGCAGCAAGGTTTACAACACAATCAAACTGATGAGTTTCAAATAGTTTTTTTATTTTTCCTCTGTCAGCCAGGTCAACCAGCTGAAATTCAAACCTTGGGGCTTTTTCAATAATGGAAAGCCTGGCCTTTTTAAGACTTACATCATAGTAATCGTTTAAATTATCAATCCCACAGACGTTATGAGCCTCTTTGAGCAGGCGATATGTTAAGGTAAATCCAATAAACCCTGCTACTCCTGCAACAAGAACTTTCATAATTATCCCTTATTCTTTCACTATGTCAATATTGAAAATGAGTTGTTTTTTTCGATTTATTTAGCATAAATGACTGCTCAAGGACAATGAAAATCATAAGAACGAAAAAAATCATCAACATGTTACAACCTTCATCGCAAGCGTGTTTATAAAACCAAATGGTTTTTCTTTTTTTGAAAAATTTTTAAATGATTCTAAATTCAGGTACACAATTGAGGTTTTGAACTAATGTATAATAAATTATGGTAAATCAGAATAACTCGGTGAGCTGCTCCATTTGCTGATTCTTTCCCAGCTGTATCTGTCTTCCCAGCCTCTTCTTCTTTCTTTAAAATTTTGTCTGTGTTCGATTCCTGGATACCCGGGCCCCATATCAAGGATACGCCTGTCCACCGGGGATCTGCGATCTACAGGAGATCGTTTTGCGTAAACACTTTTTGCATTCTGCATTTTTCCCTCCATTGTTGGCAGGGAAATTGTAAGGTTGGAATTTTTAAATTTGAAATTTGAAATTTCAATTTAAAACACAAATTCCCAACCTCATAATTTTCCCAGAGTTACCTTTTTAATCTTGATATTTAAAGGAAACCCTTAAATTTGTTCTGAATTGTGCAGGTTTTCCTTTCTCGATTTTAATATCAAGTTTCATCACTTCTGCGATTCTTAAATCTCTTAATGATTGTGATGCACGATCAATGGCACTGGTGGCGGCATCTTCCCAGGACTTTTCGCTGCTCCCTACAAGGTCAATAATTTTGTAAACACTGTCACTCATGGATTTCCTCCTGTAATAAGGTTTAAAAATTGAAATAGAAATGGAGATGGATTTGAAATCAGATTATTCGTACAGATTCAGAAACGATAGTCAGATTAGTTTAATTATAGAATAACATAAAAAATTGTCAAACGGTTTTTACTTGTGACCTTCAGGTTAAGGAAAAATTAATTTTTCAAGAATAAGTCCAAAAAATTTATTCGATTCTGACGAAAAAATCCAACCCAACTGAGTTGAACAATAACTACAGACACCTATCTTCCATGAAAATCCAATAAACCATGAAAATTCGTATGAGGCCATTGAGCTGGACCTGCATCCTTTTGCATCGCTGAAACATCCAATCTCAAAGACATAGCCATGGGGATTTGCAAAAGCATGGTGAAATGAATTATTTACGATAATCTGCTTGGATGGCTTTGTGATATGATTATTGCAAAAAGCGCAAACAATTATTTCTTCCTCTTTGGATAACGTATCCGTTTTCTTATCGGTCGATAGATCAATTGATTCTTTGCAAACCACAACCATACCAATTGTCCTTTTGGATGAATTATTGTTCTTTATCCAGATAATATAAGGTTGCCCCTACAGGTGCAAAAGATAAAAATAAAATATTCAACCACGGAATCAGAAAAAGGATTCCAAATCCTATATGAAACATTAAATTCTTCCTTAGAAACTTTATCCTTACATTAAACGGGTCCATTCTTCTTGCAGGTATCAGATCTGTATTGTCCCAGGCTAAAAACACTACAGCAGTAACCGAAGAGATGATAATGATAATCGGACTGACAGGAGTCATCAACCCTAACAGCATAATAATCAGGGAAATTACTACGGGAATAATTGCTCTGGGTATCTCCTGTTTAATCAGATGGAAAAAAAAAC
This sequence comes from Desulfobacula sp., assembly GCF_030611305.1. Lineage (GTDB taxonomy): Bacteria > Desulfobacterota > Desulfobacteria > Desulfobacterales > Desulfobacteraceae > Desulfobacula. Next base: position 31,658 of record NZ_JAUWQB010000037.1, read on the forward strand.
TGATCCATGATCCTTGTTCAAATGGCACTTCCCTGCCCAATATTATTTTTTCAGTAATTCTTGACATGTAATCCATGATAAAAACACAGAAAAATAGCTGGGCGATCAAATAAGAAAGAACCATGGCAATACCTGCAAGAAAGATAGATAAAACCCAGGAAACTGCTTTCCATATATATATCAACCAACCGGATTCCGGCATTTTCCAGATCATTAATAAAATTTCATCGTGCCAGTATAAAACAAGACCGGATAAGACAAGGGTAAAAAATAAAACGATGAAAAACCGCAATATCCCAAGCATCAACAGTTTTGGTGTTTTTAAAGCCAGAAACAGCCCTTTGATATTATATTTCAGCCCATCGAACAAATTCATTTTACGTCCTTTTATATCTTGATCTTTCTTGAGAAACATTTATATCTGTACTATAGAAAATTTAGTTTTTCAACTTCAAGGAGTCAAGGTTCCTGAAAATATTTTTTCATACCCGCCCGTATAGTGACTCTCCAAACGGATCCTGAACCTTACCTTTTAAAAACAAAAAAGGTCCACCCCATGATGCAGTATCATGGGGTGGACCTTTAAAAAAATGAACCGGCAACGTTCTACTCTCCCACACAGTCTCCCATGCAGTACCATCGACGCTAAAAA
>NZ_JAUWQB010000041.1 GCF_030611305.1 Desulfobacula sp.
AGTGGTAATAATGACAGATGAAGCTTCCCGTATGCCGGCCCGATTCAAGGTATCAAGATCGGCAGCATTTCCTTGAATATACTTATTATTTTGAATAAGTTTCGCATTCTTCTCCACAACCTTATAAACAATCTTTCGCTCTTCCAAGATCTGTGCCGCTGCATGTCCGACACGGCCGCCACCCAATATGAGAACAGGAGCATCGGTGGTGTGATAAACACGGTAAATGGAGAAAACCTCGTCATATTTTTTGAGCTGTTCAGCCGAGCCCGCAAGCACGAGCACAGTGGTGGAAGCGATTCGAGTCTGTGGCTGTGGCATTGTAAATCGGCCTCTCTCCCAAAGCCCGACAACCGTTACACCGGTTTTTTCTCGCAGTTTGCTTTGAATGAGCGTTTTCCCCTCAAGTGGAGTTCTCATTGCAGGTGCTTCAGCAATGAGAAGGTGATCAAATTTTCCTATAACATTTGCCCCCATATTCATTCCAAGCGTTCTTCTCGCCAGGGATTCTCCAAGCATCTTCATAAACTGAAAAACATAAGTGCTGCCGGCAAGTTGTAGAATATCAATGGAATGGTCCGCATCTGCATTAGTAACAACGGGGATTTTTTCAGAAATTTCCCTGACTGTAAAGGCTATATTTGTGTTGACCATATCGTCGTTGTTGGCGATCAGCATGGCAGCATTTTGTATGCGGAGACGTCTATATGTTTCCATATCTCCCAGATCTCCCACGACCACTTTGTAGTTTAAATCATAAAGTTCTAACGCGCGTGGCAAATCAGTGGCAATAATAGCATAGTCATAATCATATTTTTTCAATTTTTCTACGAGGTTTATGGTTATGGGATCAAAATTTGTCAGTATCACATGTCCTTTAGTACCTTCCGGCAATTCCCGCGGAGTTTTGGCCCTTGTCTGGGCTTCAAGCCATGGAGCATAAAAAAATTGAATAAAAGTAAAGGGCAGCATGACGAGCAGAAAAAGAATGCCGGACATGAGTACCAGCATCGTGAAAGCCTTGCCTAAATCACTCGAAAAGGTGATATCACCGAAACCAAGCGTGGACATCACAGTGAGTGTCCAATAGAAACCGGTAATCCAGCTGAACTCCTTTTCTTCAAAAAGCATTATAAAATGAAACAAAACACTGTATATTACCACCAGCATTGTCAACGCCAAAAGGAACTTGAATAAAAGCTTGAAGTTCCTCTTAGTTGTTCTGCTTTGAGTAAAGTAAAGAATTTGGGCAGGAAGAAATTTCATGTTGATAAACCTTTCGCTACTATCATTTGGTATCTTTCGGGACAATTGATGTTGTGAGCGTGAGAGATGTCTTCAAATTCGCTCGCTCACACACACCAATCAAATATTATGAATATAAGCTATTTTATAGCTATACTTCAAATATTCTTTTTACCAGGAATAAGAAGGCAGGGAAAAGCAGATTTATCGGCAATATTTTTTGAAATGGACCCGGTCCATCGCTCTAGAATTGCCGCTTTTTCACTGGAACCTAAAATGATCATACTTGCCTGGTATCCTTTTGCAGCTTTTTCAATTTCTTTTTGCGGATCACCAACATATACATGTGGTCTGGCGTTAATACCCATATCTTCAAGCTCATCACAAAGATCATCCAGCCGTTTTCTTTCAACCTTTCTAACTTTCTGAACTTCATGGGCATTCGGACTTTTTAAGGTGCTCTCCTTTACCACATGCATGATATGGATTTCACCTATGACATTTTTAAAGCCTTTGATATATTCAATCGTCTTTTTACCGGTATCTGACCAATTAGTAGCAAATAACGGCCGCTTAAACAATTTTTCAGGCACAATATTATCTTCCATCATGTGCTTGAAAACCAGAATCGGCACTTCTGTCCGCCGCATCAATTCACTGACATCAGAACCGGCATAAAGCTGCTCCAGCGGTCCTTTATGGGAACGGCCAATCACGATCAGATCAGGGGCCTCTTTTTTAACAACTTTTAAAATTTCAGGGATAAGGCTGGAAACCTCTATATATGCACCAACTTCCATGCCCATTTCAAATAAATTTTCCGCCCAGTCAATAAACCTGATATTTGCAGTTTCTTTTAACTTAACTTCTTCTTCCTTAAGATACCCGCTCCCTCTTTTCATAGCAACTTTGTCTCTTTCAATTACATTTAAAAAGATGACATGTTCCAGTGCCGCATTTCTGAGGGCCAATAAAGAGTTGAGCGCGTCATAACAAAGTTCCTCAAACTTTGTAACAAAAAGCAATTTTTTTATTTCCATAATTTCTCCAATCTCAATATTCATGTCCATTGATTAATCAAGTTTTTTCTTAATTGCCGCAACTAACTCTTCTGGTGTAACCGGTTTTTCCAGATAGATATCAGGTTCAGGAACTTCCCCTCCCTTAAATTCATCAAGCGCTTTTTGAGATTTCAAAAAAGATCGAAGGGCAATGCCAGTAAACATGATAACAGGTATTTTTTTCAGATTCTCATTTGTTTTTAACTGGCGATACAATCGAATTCCGCTCCCTCTGGGCATCAGTACATCAAGAATCACCAAATCAGGCCTTTCTTTTTCGATCATTTCAAAACCTTCTATACCATCTTGAGCGGTCAAAGGCATATACTGGTTTTCTTCCAGAACTGTGACAACAAATGACCTGACATCTGGATCATCATCTACCACAAGAACCTTTTTACTCATAATTCCTCCTCCTTGGTCAATTTATATCAACCTTAATTTGCTTTTTCATAGGGAAGTTTAATCGTAAATGTGCTGCCAATACCCTGCCGAGTTTTAATTTCAATCACTCCATTGTGTTCTTCTATAAGCTTTCCTGTAACAAGAAGTCCCAAACCTGTTCCCTTCCCCCCTTTAGAACTGAACATAGGGTTAAACAACTGCTTTTGAGTGTTTTTATCCATACCGCTGCCATTATCTTTAACCTCCAAACAAAAGTGATTATCTTTACCTATATAGGTTTTCACCTTTATTTCATGCTTTTTGGAAGTATCTTCATCTTCAAGACAGGCATCAATGGCATTGTTGATCAGGTTAAGCAGAGAACGATGAATGGTTTGCGGATCAGCCACCACTTCACCAATGCCACTGTCAAATTCTTTTGAAATAAGTACATTTTTTGATCCTGCAAAATCTGTTACCAGTTCAATGGCATCATCAGCAATATCATTGGGCAGACAGGCTTCAAATTCCGGTTTCCTCTGCTTTGAGTAGGTCAAAAGGTCCTGAGTCAAGTCCCCCACTCTTTTGATATTTCTCTTTATGGTTCCCCACCCTGTTTTTAATTTCTCCGTATTATTTTTGGCAATTCCCACATCAACGACATAACTGCCACCTTGAAGCCCGATAAGAATATTCTTTACATAATGGGCAAGGCCACTTACTGTCTGTCCTACAGCAGCCAACCGTTCCGACTGAACCAGTTCCTTTTCAAGCCTTTTTATTTCCGTTAAGTCCTGAAAAAAATTGACAGTCCCGACAAATTCACCTTTTTCATACAACGCATTACTTGTATACCGAACCGGGATTTGTCTGCCGTCTTTGGTGTTTATTATATTTTCTCTCCATGGAAACGTGTTCTGTCGTTTTTCCTCTTTGGCCTGATTTTTAAAAATTTGGGCAATTTTTGGCGTATACAGGTCATCAATGGTCATTTTATTTCTGACATCTTTTGCGGCTTCGCCAAACATCGTTACAGCTTCAGAGTTGTACACAACTACTTTCCAGTCATGATCAAAGGCAACAATAGCATCGTTGGAACTTTTAATTAAAAGCCGTTGAAAATTTGATTTTCTCCGGATCTCTTCAGTGGCCTCTGCAATCTTAAGTTCCAGGTTTTCGGTATATTCTTTAAGTTTTTCTCTGATAGAAATCTTTGCTTTTGCTCTTTCAAGGGCAATGGCAAGAGCTTCATCCCTGACAGGTTTATTGATAAAATCGCTGGCGCCATACTGCAATGCTGTGATGGTTGAATCAATATCTCCATGCCCTGTTACAATGATCACTTCTTTTTCGGAATCAATCTCCTTAATCTTTTTTAACAGCTCAAGACCATCCATTCCCGGCATTTTTATATCAGTGACCACGATGTCGGGTGATTCAGTTTTAAAAACTTCAAGTCCCTGCTCACCGCTGTAGGCTGTAACCGTCTCATACCCATCACTTCGAAGAGACATGGAAAGCAGTTTGACAATAATTTCTTCATCATCAACAATTAATATCTTATTGGCTGACATAATTTATGTCCCTATTCAATTGCCGGGAACTTGATTATAAAAGTGGCACCTTCACCATACTCAGTTATTATATCAATGGTTCCGCTGTAATCTTTTATGATTCCAAAACTGATACTGATTCCAAGCCCGGTCCCCTTACCGGTTTTTTTTGTAGTAAAAAAAGGTTCAAATATCTTTCTTTTCACCTCATCCGTCATACCGAGCCCTGTATCAGATACTTCTGCCACAACCCAGCCGCCTTCAGCATATGTTTTGATATTCAATATTTTCTCAACTGAAGCATCTTCTTTTTTAGCTTTTTCATCCATGGAATCAATGGCATTGGTTACAAGATTGATAAATACCTGCTCCAAGCGATTATGCTCAGCCCTGATTTCAGAAATTTGCGGATCAAGATCAAGGTTGACTTTAATGGAATGGACCATCAACTGATGCCCAAGAACCTTGAATACATCATTGATGGGGTCATTAATCACTAATTTTTTAAGATCCCTTTCAGATTGTCTGGCAAAATCCCTGACATGCTTAATAACACCGGCAGCTCTCGCAACATTATCAATAATATCATTGGCCATGATGATCAGCTCATCATCGGGAATATTGTGACCCTTTTTTATCATCTTCAGGATCAGATCTGCGCAGATCTGTATCACATTCAACGGCTGGTTGATTTCATGGGCCATACCGGCTGCCATGGTGCCCAAGGTAGCTAATTTTCCAGCCTGAATCAGCTGGGTTTCTTTTTCAACACTTTCAGTGGTATTAGTTGCTGATGCGATCAAAACATCCCTGTGACTATATCTCGCATTTACAACCTTAATCGTTACAAAAAAAGAAATCTTGTCTTTTTTAAAATGCTTTCTCTTAGTAAACAATATGGAGTTGTTTTCCGCAAGCCCTTCCAGACCTTCTTTAATTGTTTCATCGGATGTATCTCCAATGTCAAGGAAAGGCGTTCCTAAAAGTTCTGTTTTTGTATATCCATACTCTTCTTCCACACGGTGATTCACATCCAGGATCTCAAGGGTTTGTCGGTCAATAATAAAAATTGGGCTTGGATTATTATTAAACAAAGACCGATATTTTTCCTCTGATTTTTTATACTTATCATGAAGTGTGGAAAGCTCCTTGTCCTGTAATTCCAGCTCTTCATGTGTTTTTTTATCTTCTGTAATATCTTTTAATGTCTCGATGGCTCCCATTATTCTGCCGTCCGGAGATTTAATGGGCGCGGCTGTGAAAAAAATCCATTTGCCCTCTTTACCCATATGAGGGAAAAACTCTTCCGCTTCATACGCTGCATTAATTAAGCCTGATTTTTTCCAGGAGGAACCATAATAGTTTGATACCTCCTCTTCAGACATTTCACTCACAATGACATCTGCCATGGTCGGCCTTTTTGCCGACCTGAAAGGCACCCACTGCCGGTCTGTTCCCACCAGTTCATAGGCATTATGGCCTGTAAGGTCTTCACAGGCCCGGTTCCAATGGGTAAGAATATGTTCATTATTAATAATAAAGGTCGGAATTATACTGCCCTGAATAATTTGGGATATTTCTTTTTCCACCTCAAGCAGGTCTTCTCTTTCAGTTTTCAGGTATTTATTTTCTTCCTCAGCATTTTCCTGAATCACTGTGGTAAATCGATCAAAAAGATCTACTATTTCTAACTTGTCAATCTTGTTTGATTGAATTTTTCTTTTAATCTGTAATCTTTCTTCTTCTGATTTTAAAAAATTTAAAAATGACATGGCCCGGTAGGCATCAAGATCGATAATGCTGACATGTTCCGTATTCACTTTTTCCAGCATGCAAGTCAATATTTCATCATTTTTTAATTTTAAAATGACATCCATACCGGAAAGGTTGCAAACTTCATCATAATTCATGGTTGTAAACACGCCCTTCTCCTGAGCATATTTGATTCCTTTGGCCTGTATCAGGGTATCTGCAACCACCAGAACCTGAATGTCCAGCTCTTTTAATCCAGGCCCCAGCAATATTTCAAGGATTTGTTTACACGGACTGTTTCCGCCGATTATGGCTATCTTTAATCCTTTCAGATCAATATTCATTGGCTGCGTTACTCCTCTTCAAGGCATCAACTCCTCTAAAACCAGTATATTAAAAGAAAATAAAGGTTACAATAACAAAGGTCGGAATTAAAAAGACCAAAGAATATTTCAAGATATATCCAAAAAAGCTGGGCATTGGTGTTCCTGCTTCTGACGCTATGGATCGAACCATAAAATTGGGTGCATTACCGATATAACTACAGGCACCAAAAAAGACAGCTCCCGTTGAAATGGCCTTAAGATAAATTGCATTCTCCGTCATTAACAAGGGAACAGCTTGGCTTTCCGCCATACCGGCATAAAAACTGCCAAGGGCTGTATTAAAAAAGGTCAGATAGGTGGGCGCATTATCCAGGAAAGCCGATAAAATCCCGGTCGCCCAAAAGTAGTGAACCGGTTCTTTTACAGCGTTGATAAGAAATGCAAACGCACCGTTCGGCCCTGCTTTAAGCAATAACAGGCAGGGAACCATGGTAATGAAAATTCCGATAAACAGATAGGCAACTTCTATTATCGGGAACCATGAAAATTCATTTTCCTCTTTAAGTGCCTTTGGTGTAACCATAAAAGAACCGATCCCAAAAACGATGAGAAGGCCGTCCCTGAGCCAGTCCTGAACGGCCCTGTGAACACCTAAAGTTGAAACTTCTCCCAAATCCACTATTCCGCTCATTAGGACAGACCCCACCACACCCCCAAGAAAAATAAAATTATAGGTTCCCACCAGGCGCAAGGGCTTTTTCTCTCCATCATCCGGGGCCGTTACCCCTTCTTTTTTATAATAATATGAGTCAAGGATAAAATAAATTGCCAGCAGAATAATGCATGTGACAAGCATATGCGGTAAAATATTAAAGGTCCAGAAAAAACTGACGCCATGAAGAAATCCCAAAAACAACGGCGGATCACCAAGAGGTGTCAAAGATCCACCAATATTGGCTACCAGGAAAATAAAAAATACCACCATAAAGGTTTTATTCTTTCGATGCTCGTTTGCCCGCAACAATGGTCGGATCAAGAGCATGGCAGCCCCTGTGGTCCCCATCCAGGACGCAAGGATGGTACCGATCAGGATGATAATCGTGTTGACAACGGGAGTTCCTCTTAATGTCCCTTTCAGCAAAATACCGCCGGAAATCGTAAACAACGCCCATAAAAGAATAATAAAGGGGACATAGTCTGCCAGAATAATGTGAATAATTTCATAAACTGCAATGCCTTTATAAACATAGACAAAGGGAATCGCAAGACAGGCTGCCCAGAATGCGGAAATCTTACCAAAATGATGGTGCCAGAAATTTTCTGCGATCAGCGGCAGCAAGGCAATGGATAACAACATAAATGCAAAGGGAATACAGCTATACAGCGGCAGCATCTCCCCTAAATTCACATGACCATGTGCACCCTTGTCCTGTGCGTGGTCTGAAACGGCTTCAGAATGGTCAATAGCTTCAAGTGTGTTATAAGTTTTTTCATCAGAATGATCTTTGGCAGCAGCGGGTGCTAAAGAAATAAATAAAATCAACAATAATATTAACAATGCCAGCCTGTCCAATTTCATCGATTCGTTCCCTCCTGGTTATTTGGGCTGTAACGCAACCTTTGAATGTCTGTTTGCTCAATCCATGCTAATTTGATTATTTGATTATTTGATTTAAATCAGAAAGTCAAGGCGAAAAAGGAGGCTTAAAGTGGTGTGGTCGGGACGGCAAGATTTGAACTTGCGACCACTTGTCCCCCAGACAAATACCATCCTTTTTCACCCCATTTTATCTCATGCCATTTTATAGCAAAAACCCTTGACACTATTATAAAAAGAGCCTATTATTTATCACATAGTGTTTCATGCTGTTTTATCTCAATAAGGGCTATTTTATGACCCAGTTTATGACCCAGTTTTTAATACCTATAAACATAATTAAAAGGCGTCTTAAAGAATCCAAGGACACCTTTTGGGGAGGTTTTTAAAAATGCTTACAGATGTGGTTATCAAACAAGCAAAATCAAATCCGACCAAACGCGTTGAACTTTGGGACAAAGGGAAAGGCGGCAAAGTTGGTTTAGGGATCAGGATAGGAAAGAAAAAGTCTTGGTTTTTTAAATACTATTTTGAAGGCAGAACAAGGCGCTTAACACTGGGTGAGTTTCCTGCCCTTTCTTTAGAAAATGCCCGTTTAAAGGCCCAAGAAGCCACGGTCAGTGTACAAAATAACATTGACCCGGGCGTAACTCACCAACAAAAAAAACAAAAATATTCTAAAACTCCCACGATCGAAAAACTGATTCAGGAATTATATGATAAAAAACTTTCTGGTTTAAAGAGTGGGAATAACACCAAAAGGTTATTAGAAAAAGATTTAAAACCTTGGAAGGATCGTAAAGTTTCAACCATTGAGACAAGAGATGTTTCCCTTTTACTCGATCGGGTGGCAGAACGTGCCCCTATCACAAGGAATAGACTCCATACCGCAATGAACAAACTTTTTAATTTTGCAGCCACAAGAGGTATTATAAATATTTCCCCCTGTACTGGAATCGAGAGAGAAGAAGAAGAGACCAGGGATAGGTTTTTAAAGGATGAAGAAATAATTTTATTATGGCATGCTCTTGACCTTGAAAACCGAAAACCATTTGATGCCTATCTATTAACAAAACTTGCCTTAAAAATGATCCTTCTGACAGGCCAACGTCCGGGTGAAGTTGCCGGAATGGAGCTAAAGGAGATCAGGGAAAGAGAAGACGGAACATGGTGGGAGATTCCGGCAGAACGAATGAAGGGTAAAAAAGCAAAGCCCCATGATGTCCCTTTGTCTCCTCTGGTTGTTGAAATTATCGAACAGGCAAAGTTCTATTCAGGGAAAAGCCGGTTTGTTTTCCGGTCAAATTTGAAAAAAAACAAACACCTTCCAGTCAGGGCGATTTCTCGGGCAGTGGTTCGCCACTTGGATGACCTTAAAATAGAAAAATTCACCCCACATGATTTAAGAAGAACATGCCGGACTGGGTTGGCCGACCTGAAGGTTTCAGATATCGTTGCTGAAAAAATTTTATCCCATAAACTTCAAGGTGTCCTTGGAGTCTATAACCGGGCAGCATATAAACCAGAACGACGGGCAGCACTTATTTTATGGGAAAACCATATCCTGGACTTAGTAAACCCTGAACCAAAAGCGGGCAAGGAAATAATTGATTTAAACTTATATCGAGTTTCGAATAGTTGAGGGAAAACATGAAAAAAGACGTATTGGATGAAGTTTTAGAAGCGCCCGGAAAAAGCGGCTTGATGTTTAAAGAGCTTATTGAAAATGGATTATCGAGAACGGAACTTTTAAAAACTCTTTTCGAGCGACCGGGAATGGAAAGAGAAAATGACAAAATTCTCCACGATCATTATAAACCATACCTGGCCGAATATAAAAAACAAATTGGTTTTTTAAACGCAATTATCAATAACCCTGCACCGGATTGGATGAATGATTACATAGAAGATGATTGTTTTCGTGAAAAACTACTGGCACGAAAAGAAAATTATATTAAAAAACGAAATAACCTTTATACCAAAAAACGCCTCCCAACAGGTACTTGGAAAGCGATGGTTGGCCGGAAAGTGGTAATTTTATTCAATTTAATAAAGCCAGTGGTTGAAGAAATTAACGAAAAGTCCGGAAGAAAACAGTATAGGCCGGTGGATATTTTTAAACTTATTGCGCGCCTATGGAATTTTACTTATGGTCGTTTAGAAGGGGAGTTTACCGGCCCTGAAATGAAAAAACTTTACGATAACAACCTAAAGTTTTTCAAATAGAATATCTCTTTTTCCCGCACTAAAAAAAGCCTAAAAATGCCTTTGACGTCAAAGCCGTTTTTAGGTTTTTTTCATTGATTACAGTAAGTTACAGCAAACTATATTCTTGACTCTCTCTTTTCTTTTCCTGTATTGTAGTATCAAGGTATTGCAAGAAACTTTTTTACAGCCTGTGTTATTTTTTTAAAAGGGGAAAACAAAATGGAAACAAACAGAATTATCCGGAAGCCTGAACTTTTTAAGTTAATCGGCGTATCAGACACAACAATCTGGAGATGGGAAAAAGACGGATTGTTCCCGAAACGTGTCGCTCTTGGCCCTAATTCATCGGGTTGGTTAGAATCAGAGGTAGCGGCATGGTTTGAGACAAAAGCCATTGAACGTAGCGCTTAAAGGTGGCCGCTATGATGAAAAAGGAAAAACCCGGCGGCGTGGTGGCCAGTACCGGGTTTACAAACAACGAAATCAATAAATCTAATATACCAAAAAATGATATTCCTGTCAATGGAGATGAAAATAATATCATCCCTATTCCGGTCTTGCCAAAAAGCAACAAAACGGTGTTAAAGGCTTTATTTCAGAATCAGGATGGTGATTCATATCTATTTATAAAATGCCAGAAGGATAAAACGTTGCACGATAACACCACCAGAGAATGGTATATTTATACGGGGAATTTTTGGGAACTGGACTATGAAAATTCAATTTTAAGCCGCATAAAAGAAGTAATAGACCTCTATGGTACTGAAAAATTGTGTCAATTGGCTTTGGCGAATAAAGCCAAAGAAGATGGCCGAACCGATGCAGCGGAAAACCATCAAAAGAAAGCAGAAGTTCTCCAAAAAAGAATAACGCAACTGCAAACCTTAAACTGGAAAAAAAATATTATAATCCTTTCCTGTAGCGGCAAAAATTCTTTGGGATATAACGGCCTTGGTTGGGACAAACACCTCATGTTATTAGTCTGTCAAAATGGCGTGATTGATTTACAAGAAGGACTTTTTAGACCCGGTAAACCTGAGGAGTACATCAAGACGGTTTCCCCAATTTTCTGGGATGGGATTGATTCACCATGCCCGAGCTGGAAAAAGTTTTTGTCCGATATTTTTGGTCAAGACAAAGACGTGATTGATTACGTTCAGCGTCTTTTAGGCTATGGCATAACCGGCTTAACAACGGAACATATTTATCCCATCCTGTGGGGCGCAAAAGGCCGGAACGGAAAAGGGACGCTTTTAGAAACATTAAAATATGTTTTGGGGCCGCTGGCCCTTAAGGTTTCACATAATTTTTTTATGCAGGGCAATACTAAAACGTCCGGGGCCGCTGATGCCGAATTGATGTCTCTCAGGGGCGCAAGGCTTGCCTGGGGATCTGAAACAAACGAGAAGGATCGCCTTGACGTGGCAAAGGTGAAAGAGCTTGTCGGGGGGGATACGATATCAGCCAGGCCACCATATGGCAAAAGGCAAATAGAATTTAAACCAAGTCACTTACTACTTTTGATTACCAATAAGCGGCCCCGGGTCCCTGCAAATGACCAGGCCCTTTGGCAGCGCATTCATTTGATTCCATTTCTTTATTCATTTGTTGACCGGCCAGACCCGGACGACAAATATCAATTAAAAGTTGATAAAGATTTGCCTGAAAAACTAAAAAAAGAAGCCCCTGGGATACTGGCTTGGCTGGTTTCTGGCTGTCTGTTATGGCAACGAGACGGCCTGAACCCACCTAAATCGGTGAATGATGCCACGTCGGAATATCAGCAAAAGGAAGATTTAATCGGGCATTTTTTGAAAGAATGTTGTTGCATTGGTGAACTTTACCGGGTCAGGCGGGCAGCAATATACAAGGCATATAAAACATGGTGTGATGACGTGGGCGTTCGACCGCTCATGAAAATAAATTTTCTCAATGACATAGACGGCAGATTTACACAAATAAAAAGCAGCGGAGAAATTTATTATACAAAAGTTGGGTTATTAGAATGAACAAAACCCTAAAACCCTATAAAAACCCTAAAAATACCCTAAGACAACTATCTGATATTATTAGATATATTGTATATTTAGGGTAAAAGTAGGCACAAATTACAAAAGATAACTATATAGAAAATAATATGAATATATATATATTTAATGATTATAGAGGAAAAACCCCAAAGAATACCCTAAAATGAGGTTATTTATAATAAATTCATATAGTTATCTTAGGGTTTTTCCAGGGTATTGCAGGGTTTTTCCAGGGTATTTTAAATGGGCAAGGTACGGAAATGGTTTCAAATAGCAGTAAAAACAAGGTGATCGAGTAATGGAAAAAATGACAATAATCAACACTGACACGGCAAATGGTGTAACGGGGTCAAAATGAGACTTACAAATCTGAGATATTGCAGAATATTCATGGCCAGAATTTTAAATGAAATCTATAAAGACAAGCTTAAACCGGGTAAAGCAAAGGTCCTGATATATGGAACAAATGTCTTAGCGTCAATAATCAAAGACGGGGATTTTGAAAAGAGACTGGATAATCTGGAAGCCCAGGTAAAGGAGCGGGATAATGGACAGTATTAAGAAGAGAGTTGAAAAAATTGAACAATCGGTTTTCGGCAGCCCTGACCCGGTCCTGATTTTCCTTGATGATGAACCAACATTTGAACTTACTGGTTTTATCATATGCGCCATTGCCGGTGGCGTTGATGTTCCCAGATTACCCGGTGAAGATTTGGAGTCTTTAAAACAGCGGTGTAAAGAAGTTTATAAAGATATCAGGATAAAGTCTTTTGAGGATCGGCAAACAGGTGGATGCGTTTTCCTGCCAGCCTACAATTTCAAACAACAAAGAATTAACGGCAATATTGCCACAATAAAACAAGATAGGAATAAGACAAAATGGAAAAAGAAAACAAAGCAAGCTGGAAAATGATTGATGATGGTTTAAAAAGTTTAATGGCCGGAAATGATGAGCTTTCACCTACAGCGCTCAAAATTAAAACAAAACGCTTGGAACACTTGGCCAGGTTCGCAAAAACTCTTGTATCACGGATTAATGAGAGAATCAGAGAAATGCCGGTGGGGCCTATCGAGCCATTGTTTGAAGAGTTTTTTAGAGCCCGTAATGAAGTTGATAAGAACGCAAACTAACAGGAGACTTAAAAAATGGACCCAATGAAAAAAGTGATTTTCGATTCTATCCGGGGCAGCCGGTCAGGTGATTCCAAGTTGGATGATTTAAACGAAAATGTGGCAAGATATATCACTGGTTATTTAAGAAAATATGAAGAAAATGTTGCCCGGATTAAATCAAAAAAGGGGCACTACACAAAGGCTGGTATGGACGACGCAATCGAGAAAGCCAGGGGATCAATAAGGGCGGAATATGAAAAAGAGATTGGCGAACGAGGCGGCTGGCAAAAGGATATTGCGGAAGCTCAAGAACGATTTGACGACGTGACGACAAAAGAACCTATTCAAATTTTAATTGAAGAAGGTAGGCAGCGTGAAACCAGGGCTTATATTAAAGAATGTGGAGACGACATAGGAAAGCTTGCAGCAATTCAGGCAAAGTTCCTTGATGGAAATGAGACTGTCGTCAATGCAGTGATAAACTCCCCATTTGATATCCTGCCAATGATGAGCGGTGAAGCCAGGAAGATAGGCGTTGAAAAAATGCAATTAAGGACGAACCCGGCGGCAGCTCAACGGTTGGAAGTTTTGCAAAATGCACAAGATACACACGAAAGCATGAAAGGTTTTTTCAATGCGGAGCTTGGCGGAAGTGGAGAAGATCCCATAAAAGCCTTGGCGGGAACAAAATAAAACATCTTTGCACTTGCTGTTGTGTGCGGAGCCTGTCGTTGAACACTCCCCAGGTCAGATATCGGCCTGGGGAGCCATTAAAATATAATGTATATTTGATGTATGCGAGGTTAATATGACGTTAAAAAAAAGGATCGAAGCACTTGAAATGAAAATAAATTGCAACCAAGAGGATCTACCTTCCTGTATCATAATTCAAGCCCAGGGCGGCCGGTTGGATGCTGTGGAGGATGAGACGCCTATCATGCAATTTCATTCAGGCAATGTAACATATTTTTTAGAGCCAGGGGAAACAGAGATCCTCTTCACTGCCAGGGCAGCAAAGGCAGCAAAAAACTTGCTTCCATCAAAAATGGCGGTTCCTTGTCTCATGGCAACCACGAGCAAAATGCTGGCTGAAAAGGCTATGTAAAAACGCAGTCTTTTAAGCCAAAAAACAGCCAAAAAGCTTGATATCGAAGGCAATTGATGTTTTACGCAATAGGTGAAAAGCGATAACATATTGAAATGATTACAGATACAAAAGTTTACATAATAAATAATTATCGGACGTGTTTAAGTATTTGATTTTATTGAATTTTTTAGGCTGTTTTTCATAGTTTTACAGTCATATTTTAAAAACACCTCAAAATATGGTATCTAAATTGTGGGAAAGCGAAGTGTTTTCACACATTCAATTCTTCCAAGAAATTCCCATTTTTATCTTTTTCCCATTCATTCCCACGAATCCAATATTTTTTTGTTATGTTCTTTTATATTGTATCTGGTAGCTCATTACGTACATCCGCCCTTGAGCTTTGTTGTTCTCTCTGAGCACGAATAGCTTTTGATTCTTTATACTGCCTAGCTTCAGCGGTTTCGATGAATTCAACATCAGGAGAAATTTTCTTTGTTTCGGTTTCAATATCATTGAGGCTAACCTTAAAAAACTCCTTACGGTTATTTACCAGATTTAATCTTTTAAAATCAAAGGATTTATGAAGAGCGTTTTCTAGTGCTGGTGCATCGTCTGCATATATCATCGCATGCACATCAAATACAAATGGGACACTTGCATCTCCTAACTCTTTAACACGATCCAGCGGCTCCAATCTTCTCGTCATGCCAATTTTGTATACATCGTCACCAAATGACCCAATGTTTGAAATAATATATACATGGCCAAGTTTTGTTTGCTGTGCCATTGATTTTGCTCTTTCGCTTTTTGTATGTGCTTCTAATAATTCTTTGTCTAAAGAGGCGATTTTTCCCAGTAATTTTTCTAATTTCTGACCAGATGCTTTTTCAGCCTCAGCCTTTGCTTTTGCAAGTAAATTATTATATTTATCTTCTTCTTTTATAGCTTTTTCCATTTCTTGCTCCAGTTTGGTCTCTTCACGCATTTGACGTTTTATTTCAGCTTGCTCCTCTTTTTCTTGTTGTTTTTTATCTTTGTATTCATGGGTCAAACGAAGTTCTTCAGTTTTCAATTTTAGATACTGATGAGAAATATTAATCGCCGTTGATTCATTGAGCTTGTTAATGGCATCGTAGGCTTTTTCTATACGTTGTTCCATTCTTTCTGCGTTATTCCATCTGATGTTAGATAATGCCGCGACACATTCATTATTAAATGCCCTTGCAGTAAGCCTTATTCCTCTGTTGGTCATAGTACGTCCTTTTGCTTTGCTTCCTTCAACTGTCCATTCTGTATTGCAATAGATTGCCTCTTTATTAGAAATCATTTCTTTTTGCTTGGTTTTTACAGATGTTATTTGTTCCTTGTATTTTTCCGAAACGTCGAAGTCATAATGAGGTTTATAGAAGCCAAGTTCAGCCAATTCTATTGTTTCATCATAAATAGCTGCTTCTTTAACCAGCTTATTAAATATTTGTTTCTTCTCTTTATAGTTTGAACGTAATTCTTCTATATCTTTGTCAATTTTTTCTTTTGTTTTTTTGGATTTTTCTACTTCATCGTCTACATCAATTATTTTTGAATATTTCGCTTCATAATATTTGTTTTTGGATTTGCTCTTATACGCTATGACAGCAATCCCTACTATTATGAGTAGCTGTACTCCAATTAATATTTCCAGACTATAACTCATACGTTTCCTCCAATGATGTGACTTTTAAGAATATAACGTTAAGGGTAACGGGCAGCAAGGGTTTCCAGTAAAGTTGATTAAAAACAACACTATCCCAAGGTTGATTCAATATTAATAAAAAACAGACCCTTGATGTCCGGTTCACCCGTTGGTTAAGTGTTTTATTGCTGGATTCCATATTTTTCTTTGAGCTCAGCCAGACGACGCTCTTCTCTTTCACCAAATTGATCTGTTGAATACAATGGGTTGCCGTCTGCACCATCTATGCGCGTCACTGTAACTGTGAAGATCGCATCAGAGGGGGCTTCCACTTTGCCCCAGTCAGAGAACATATTGGGAGCTAAGCTCCAACTTCCTTCTTCTAGTGGTTCTAATCCACCTGAAATTGAATAGTTAAAAGTGTCTTGATGCCAGGGAACGCTTCGACCAGGACTTGCTATGGTTCCCTCAAAGTATGCTCTTGAGACAGCATGTGATGTGTTATTTTTAACAGTTAGATCAATAATTGGCTGATCACCCATAAAATCTTTTTTTCTCTTGTAAAACCTTGATCTTAAAACCTCAAATTGCTTCAATTGTTCAAGGGCGGCTATTGATAATTTTTTCTTTTCTTCTAATTCAATTATTTCTTGAAGTGCTTGTTCTTTTTGTTTTTTCTCTCTTTCTATTTTAATTTGATTCGCTTCAGCAATTATTTGATTGCCCGTTTTCCCGTTGATAACATCACGCATCTTACCTTCGAAATTGCCGACCCCAGCAGCGCCGGACGTAAACAAGTCTTTCATGTTGATTTGACTAAACGCCATAAGTTGAATTGCTTGATCAAATTCGGGGCGTTTTACTTCTGGAAGAGATTCTCTTACTTTGGCAATAGAGCTTTTCATTGCCTCATCGCTTGAGGCATCAACTTTGGGTTCGCTACAGCCTAAAAGTAGGCCGAAAATAAGAAATAGTACTGCAATTTTGAATTTCATTTGCCTCTCCTTTTTTGACACTTAACCAGTAATTGTGCAGATCTGGATATCATGTAATTTGAGATGTTATCCGACATGCAACGATTATAGAATTGGACCAGTCATTGGCAAACCAGCTATCATAAATTTGCCTTTGTCGTGGATTGTTAATTTCTTCCGATCCCTTATTAAATTAAAACTGGTTTGTCAATAAGCAAAACTGCCTATCTTTGAAGAAAAGATTCTATATAAATTTTTTATTGACACCCTTAAAAAAAAGAGTTTATTAAAGTAATGGTACAAATTAACTCCTTGTCCCGCTGAATCTTTGCCCTTGGGGTATTCTTTTTATCATTAAATTTGGAATACAATAAACACCCTTTGTAAAAAAAAGCTGGTATAATATCCTTGTCAAAATAATTCCATGCAACGTCACGAGCAAAACCCGGGCATTAATTTGGCACTAAAATGTGATCTATATATAATTACTTGATTTTGAAAAACCAGTTAATTACCAGATCAAGGAACTACTTGTTAAAACTCAAAACCTAAAACCTAATACTCCCATTATTGTATAACCATTAATATCAAAATCAACAGTTCCTATCTGTGCCTGACCCATACTAGCTTCATCCGTAAAAATGTACTTTCCTTCAATTCCAAAAAAAGTTGTATCAGTAACATTAAAGTTTAATCCAGCTAAGAGTTGTGCTCCTATGATAACATCATTATCATCAGCAGAATATGAACCGACTCCAGCAACACTTACATCTAAATCACCATGTACGAAATAAGCACCTACTCCAGCACCCACATATATTTCACCCAATTGAAAAGGAATTATTCCTTTTAGGTTAACAGTTATAGGAATAGCAGAAATATCAATGGTTCCAGAATATGGAAAACTTAATATGTTGCCGATCTCGTTGTAATCGGTTTGAAAATATCCTATTGCACTTTCGACCGCAAAATTTGGAGAGAAATATTGGGTAATTGAAACTTCACCAGAAAAACCGGTATCAAAATCTTCTAAATCATCGGTTGGCTCATATATGCCTCCTTTGATGGCAAAAGAGTACTTATAGTTAGATTGAGGTTTTTTGTCTGCATAAGAACCAGATTTTGAGACTTTAACAATACCTCCTTCTTTCTTTACATTAAAAATAAGCAGATTTCCAGTTCCCACATGTTTCAAAGACCATCTTTTATCCTCAAGCTTTGTAAATACTACCTTGTCTCCAGCTTCACAACCGCCCAGTTTTGTAGGATCAATAATGGTTGCCTTGATAATGATGCCTATAGAGATAGTAGAAGTATCAATATTTGAATATTTCCCACCAGTAGATACTCCTAATTGTTTCTCTATATTAGAGAAGTTTTCATTATTTTGAGCGTACGAATTGAATGGAAAAAAGAGTGCAACAATTAAAATAAAACTGAAAATTAAACGGCTATAGTTTTTTTTCATCTTTAAAACCCCCTTTAATTAATAATTTGAAATAAATAGTCTAGCGTTAATACTATTTAGCATTAGTATGTAGCCTTCCCCTTTTTAGATTTATCATCAAAAATCGTTCTAAAATACAGACCAACCTTAATGACAATCCATCTATCATTTTGATTCCGGAATTTTTCATCCCTGAAACGATTTGAAATATTGATCAGTAATGCATTATCAAAAGAAATTATTTTTGTATATAGGTATAAACCCCTATTTTTGAATAAAAAATCCTACATGGCCAACAATTGACTTGCAAAAACTCGCAACAAAATAAACTGGCAACATAATTGGAGAAAAAATACCCTTTTAAAAAAAACTATCCAATCTCAGGACCAAAAGAAAAACCCCCAGGGGGGAATAAGGCCCCCGGGGGCGGAGAAACAAAACGAAACAAATCATAAAGAAATGTTCATTTTGTTCAACGACATCATAAAAAAAAGAATTTGGATTGTAAAGAAAAAAAGCCCGGTTATATTCTGACCGGGTTTTTTATTAATTCACATGCAAGGCCACTAAGTTTATGACCCAGTTTATGACCCAATTGAATTTTTCCATAAAAAAAGACCTTCGATAGGTGGTCGGGACGGCAAGATTTGAACTTGCGACCACTTGTCCCCCAGACAAGTGCGCTACCAGACTGCGCTACGCCCCGAGTATTTTTTGAACTTTGAACAAAGCGACTTTTATCACCCTTTAAAAAATGTGTCAAGAAATATTGCTTTTTTAAATCAGGTGATGACAGTGGAATCATAGTGCTGCCATTTAGAACCTAACAATGAATTTAGTGCTTGACTTGACCCGTTTATTCTCATAAAAAATTGAAATGGAGTCAAACCTGTTCAATTTATAGGCATTACATATTCAATAAATATGTTTTAATATTTTCGACGTGTTTTTAACCAAAAACTTAAACCGCGAACAAGGAGGGCCTATGAGAACCAAGAAGTATGTATTAACCGAACAAGACATGCCGAGAAAGTGGTACAACATCATGGCAGACCTGCCCAATGGCATGGAACCCCCGCTTCATCCCGGAACCGGTCAGCCCGCAGGGCCTGACGATCTTGCTCCGATTTTCCCCATGAACCTGATTGAACAGGAAATGAGTACAGATCGCTGGATTGACATCCCTGAAGAAATCATGGATAAATATGCCATATGGCGCCCTTCTCCTTTGTTCAGGGCGTATAGCCTTGAAAAGTCCCTTGATACTCCTGCAAAAATTTACTATAAAAATGAAGGAGTCTCACCCGCCGGCAGTCACAAACCCAATACCGCTATTGCCCAGGCCTATTACAACAAGGTGGCCGGCACCAAAAAAATCACCACGGAAACAGGAGCTGGCCAATGGGGCAGTGCCCTTGCCATGTGCTGTTCGTTTTTCGGGATTGAGTGCAAGGTGTTCATGGTGAAAATTTCTTACAACCAGAAACCTTACCGCCGCATGATGATGGAGACTTGGGGAGCCAATTGTACGGCAAGTCCGAGTACTGAAACAAGTGCCGGCCGAAGTATCCTTGAAAAAGATCCTGATTGTCCAGGAAGCCTTGGCATGGCCATCAGTGAGGCAGTGGAAGAAGCTGTTGGTGAAGACGATACTAAATATGCCTTGGGCAGTGTATTGAATCATGTCATGATCCATCAAAGCATCATCGGTCTTGAGGCCATAAAGCAGATGGAAATGGCAGGAGATTACCCTGATGTAATTATAGGAAGCGCGGGTGGCGGCAGTAATTTTGCAGGCCTTGCCTTCCCCTTTGCCCTGGACAAAATAAACGGGAAAGAGATCGATATTATTGCTGTGGAACCGACCTCCTGTCCCACCATGACCCGGGGGCCATTTGCCTATGATTTCGGGGATACTGTCCAGAAGACACCTCTTTTACCCATGCATACTCTGGGACATAATTTTGTACCGGCACCCATCCATGCAGGAGGATTGCGATACCATGGCATGGCACCCATTGTCAGCCAGCTGATTTTAGACGGCATTGTCCGGCCTGAATCCATCCACCAGTTAGAAACCTTTAAGGCTGGTCTCACCTTTGCCCGATCCGAAGGGTATATCAGTGCGCCTGAATGTAACCATGCCGTTGCCATGACCATCCGGGAAGCACTTAAAGCCAAGGAAGAGGGCAAGGAAAAAACCATCCTGTTCAACTGGAGCGGCCACGGTCTTGTGGATCTTGCTGCATATGAAGCATATCTCGGGGGAAATCTGTCTGACCATGATCTGCCCCAGGAACAGATTGATGCGGCATTAAAAGATCTTGAACCCTTACCCAAACCCAGACAGGCAACTTAAATTCAATGAAGACCGACCTGCCGCAGCCTTTGAGCATTACAAAGACTGCGGCAGATCAATTTAGAACCCGGAAATCAAATGACGACAAAAAAAAATAAAAGTGTAGAGGCCCTTCCGGCAGAACCACCAAAAGAATCGTTCAATATCAGGTGCCCCAGACTTGGTCATCAGATCAATTTTCCCTATTGCCGGTCTGAAAACAGCGGGCTTCCCTGTTTTAAAACCCTTGACTGCTGGCACAGCTACTTTGATGTTCATTCCTATCTTACCGGCAAATTGCGTGAAGAAGACTTTCAAAAAGCCTTTTTAAACAAGGGAAAACCCAAAATTACATCGTTGTTTGATTTGATTGAACAGGCCAAAATAAGAAAAGGAAAATAAATTTGGTCTATTTAAAACAGGTCAACATCCATTCGGAAAAATTTCCTGTTTTAGATTTTTATCCCTTTAAGCTGAAAATATTTCAAAATACAGAGAGGATCAGATTCAACAGTCCGGTCACGCTTTTCATCGGTGAAAACGGTACCGGTAAATCAACCTTGCTCAAAGCCATAGCCTATAGATGCGGTATTCACATCTGGCAGAGTGAGTTCAATTTAAGGTGTGAGCAAAACCCCTATGAAGAAGACCTGTACAAAACCATTTCCATTCAATGGGAAAATGGTCCTGTATCGGGTTCATTTTTCGGGTCCCAGATATTTTCCCATTTTACAAGAAACCTTGAGGAATGGGCTGTTAATGATGCCCAAATGCTTAAGTATTTCGGAGGAAAATCCCTGATTACCCAATCCCACGGTCAGTCACTCATGTCATATTTTCAATCAAGATATAAGATCAAAGGATTATACTTTCTGGATGAACCCGAGACAGCATTGTCTCCCTCGTCTTTGATTGAGCTTTTAAATCTTCTGATCAAAATCAGCCGACAGGGCCATGCCCAGTTTATTATTGCAACCCATTCCCCTTTTTTGATGGCCTGCCCGGAATCCCGGATTTACAGCTTTGACAACCCCGTTATTGAACCCATTCAGTACGAGGACACAGAGTATCATAAAATCTATAAAAATTTCATGAATAATCCCGGTGAATTCATAAAAACCGAATCCGTTTAATGGAATTAAAATTTTATTTTACACTGTCAAAGGCTTTTTTGAATCCTTCAAAAGAGCCGGTAATAGTTTTGTCAGGCACTGCATAGGATAGCCTGAAATGGCCTGGCCCGCCAAACGCTGCTCCTGGAACGGCAAGAATATTTTGTTTGCTTAAGATAGTTACAAATTCTACATCATTTTCTATGGGGCTTTTGGGAAACAGATAAAATGCACCCTGAGGCACATCAAATTCATACCCTGCCCCATGAAGTCCTTCACAAAACATGTCACGCCGTCTCTTATATATATCAATATCAACCGAAACCCCCTGAAGCTTCCCCACGACCTGCTGAAAAAGAGCCGGTGCATTTACATACATCATGGTATTTGTCACCCCGGCCGCTCCTGCAATCATGGCCGCATCCTCAGCCTCGGGGTGAATGGCAAGATACCCGATTCTCTCGCCTGCCAGGGAGAGTTCCTTGGAATACGAGGTGAGAACTATAGTATGGGGATAGACGTCAAAGACAGACGGAACATCAACATCATAGGCAATTTTTCTGTAAGGTTCATCAGAAATCAGGTAAATCCGTTTCCCGAATTTTTCGCTTGCTGCATCCAGCACCTTTCCAAGTCCATTCAGTTCTTCTTTGGTATACACGGCACCGGTTGGGTTATTGGGAGTATTAATCAGCACGACTCGTGTGTTTTCAGTAATGGCTCCCTCAATAGCATCAAGGTCGAGATGGAAATCAGGAAATGATGCCACGGTTTTTAAGTTTGCACCGGCAACAAAGGCATACTGGTTATAACCGATAAAATAGGGTGCCGGTGTAAGAATATCCTCTCCCGGATTTAACAATGCTCGCAATATATCATTCAAGGCCCCTGCCGCACCTGCAGTCATCACAATCAAATCTGATGTGATCCCCACATTGTATTCTTTGTTCAGGTAATCCGCCACAGCCTGTCGGACATGGGGATATCCCGGGTTGGGCATGTACCCGTGGGATATGGTCTTGCTGTTTATCAGCTCCAGCAAGGTCTCTTTTACAACTGCCGGTGGGGGGATATCGGGATTTCCAAGGGAGAAATCGAATACATTATCAGCTCCATATTTTTCTCTCATCCGTATCCCTTCTTCAAACATCTTCCGGATCATAGATGCTGATTCAACCATTTTAACCATCTTATCTGCAATAGGCATACGGATTTTCCTTTCGAAATTTAAATTTAAATTTTTCTTACCATACATCAAATCTTTTACGATGAAAACACTCCTTTAAAAAAGGAGTTACAGCTTTTTTGAATACTCTCTTTCATCTCTACTGCATATTTCGGCCGTATCTCTTCTTTCCAGCGGGGATACCCGCCCTGCCAGACATATCGGATTAACTCATGGAATACCCTTATATCAAATACATATCGGCCAATATGAACCTGTCCGTCCTTTAAAAATTCAATCAAAACCTCTCTCTTTTTTGAAATGCACTCAATTTGGGCTGTAACAATCTTCCGGGTTTGATATCCTTTTGGATTCTGTTTGAAAGCCTTTGGATCATCGGGAAAAGGAAAAAGCGTATACAATTTTCCGATAAATCCGGTAAACCGCATTCCGTGGATAGCACCCATCAGATCTCCGATATCATTGGGATCAGAAATATAATATACCGGAAGTCGAAACCTTTTCAGTCCAGCATCATCCTCTTTTGCCATCTTACACAGCCACTTGCAAAAATCATCTGCAAAAAAGAAATGGTTTTCCAGCAGCAGCATATCCGACTCAATGTTAAAAAAGCCGAATGCAATATTTCCATGGCTTTCAGATCTGAATGATAATGGCATACCGTTTTTCCTGTGAGGTAGATTCTGTGAGATAGATGCTTAACCTATATAAATAATTCTTTCAAGGAAGAATTTTGAAAAAAAAGAGATTTAGTGTATCATTCATTATGGAAAAATTTAAATTTACAACCAAAATTCCACCGCTCATTCTCATAGGAACAATTATTGTACTGTTCCCAATTTTTTCCTACATGACAATCGATAGAATCAACAAGCAGAAAGCACAGAGCATAAGGCTTCTTGTTGAAAAAAGTACTGCGCTGGTCAGAGCGTTTGAAGCCGGCGCTTACACGGGGATGATGAATATGGGTTGGAGCAGGAATGCCATGGAGAACCTGTTGCGCGAAACAGCCTCATTACCGGATATTTCCTATCTTTTTATTGTGAACAAAGACGGAACTATCCTTGCGCATAACCAGAAGGAAAAGGAAGGACAAACATACGGCAGGGATCTGGATCTTACAAAGATCATAAATTCCAAACGAACCGGCTGGAGAACAAAAAAGGATGAAAGAGAAAATAAAGTGTTTGAGGTTTATAAAAAATTTTCTCCGGTCAAGGGGGAAAAACCGAATAATTCAACCGGAATGATGTCTATGCATCAAAGGATGCATGGCAGGCAGTTTAACGATGCAGATGGGTATGAAAACACTATTATTTTTGTGGGACTTGACATGCAGTTGATTGACCAGGCAGATAAAGGAGATACCCAGCACAGCATCCTGATGGCAGTGATTCTGGCTTTAATCGGTTTTACAGGGCTCATCCTTGTCTTTATCGTCCAGCGGTACGCTGCAACACGGTCATCCCTGTCAAGAATTCAGATTTTTTCAGACAACCTGGTTGAAAACATGCCGGTGGGATTAATCGCCACGGATACAAACAAACAAATTATCTCTGTAAACCCTGCAGCAGAATCCATTCTGAATATCCAATCAACCCGGGGCAGGCAAAATCTTAGCGCGGCACTTCCCGGAGAGCTTGAAAGTCTGTTGCAATCAATTGATAAAGAAAAAAATCTGGTTGAAAAAGAGATTCACATTGACGGCTTAAAAGATCAGCCCATTATTTTGGAGGTCATTGCAAGTCCATTGTATGACAAGGAAGGGATCTCACTTGGATCATTGCTTATTTTAAGGGACAAGACTGAACTGAACCGGTTGAAAATTGAAATGGAACAAAACAAACGGCTTGCAGCCATTGGGCGGCTTGCAGCAGGAGTTGCCCATGAAATCAGGAACCCTTTAAGCTCATTAAAAGGGTATGCCACTTTTTTCAAGGAAATTTTTGATAAGGATACCCAGAATTTTGATATTGCCGATGTGATGATAAAGGAAGTGGACCGGTTGAACCATGTGGTCAGCGAACTTGTTGAGCTGGCAAAACCGGTGACAATGTCTGGAAAACCAATTAATATTCAATCGCTTATTCAGGAGAGTATCAAGCTCATGGGATATGAGGCAGAGGTGAAAAATATTGAAATCAAAACGGACCTTGATCCGGATGTGCCGCAGATTTATGCAGATACCGACAGGCTCAAGCAGGTACTGCTCAACCTTTATCTGAATGCAATCCAATCCATGGAAGGCTCAGGAACGCTTGGTATCAGACTTTTTCAGAATCAATCTGATCAAAACGTTATGATCGCTGTATCAGACACAGGCACCGGTATAAAAAAAGAAGATCTGCCCGATATTTTTGAACCCTATTTCACGACAAAACTTTCCGGGACAGGACTTGGACTTGCTATTGTGCATAATATTGTCAAAGCTCATAAAGGGGAGATTAATGTAAAAAGCGACCCTGAAAAAGGAACTTCCTTTACCATTATTTTACCAGACAGGGGGATGGATGAAAATGAATAAACCAAAAAGCAACATTCTGATAGTTGATGACGATAAGACCCATCGCAATATGCTTAAAACCCTGTTGAATAAATGGGGCTATGCCCTGGCAGAAGCAGATGACGGCCAGACTGCCATCGATATGGTCGCAGAAAAACTCTATGATCTTGTTCTGATGGATATAAAGATGATTAAAGTGTCAGGGCTTGTGGCTTTGGTGGAAATCAAAAAGATCAACCCAGCCATACCTGTCATTATCATGACGGCATTTTCATCGGTTGATACCGCTGTTGAAGCCCTGAAAACCGGGGCCTATGATTATCTGACCAAACCGTTTGATTTTGACAAATTAAAACTCACCATTCAAAGATCCCTTGAACATACGCAGTTGAAAAAAGAAAATTTTCAGTTAAAGGAAACTCTGGGCAAAAACTTTAACTGCAATAATATTATCGGTAAAAATGAAAAAATGCAGAAATTGATCCAGACCATTTCCCAGGTGGCCAAAACCGATGCAACAGTATTGATCAACGGAGAATCCGGCACAGGAAAGGAGTTGATCGCAGGCGCCATCCACTACAACAGCCTGAGGAGTCAGGGTCCGTTTATCAAAATTAATTGCGCCGCCATCACGGAAACTCTTCTTGAATCGGAATTATTCGGGCATGAAAAAGGGTCGTTTACCGGAGCCAGTCGCAACAAGGAAGGCAAATTCCAGCAGGCAGACAAGGGCAGCATTTTTTTAGATGAGATCAGTGAAACCTCCATGTCCATGCAGGTAAAACTTTTACGGACTTTGCAGGAACGCGAAGTTACCCCTGTTGGCAGTGAAAAAGTCATTAAATTGGATACGCGGATTATCGCTGCAACCAATAAAAACCTGATCGATTTGATTGCCCAGGGCGAGTTCAGGGAGGATTTGTATTATCGGCTCAACGTGATCAACTTAGGCGTGCCGCCCTTAAGGCAAAGGACCGGTGATATCCAGCTTCTGGTCCAGCATTTCTTAAAAGAATATGCCCAAAAAAACAATCGTGCCATTAAAGGGTTTACTCCGGGAGCCATCAAAAAAATGGTGGAGTATCACTGGCCGGGAAATGTCAGGGAATTGATGAACACCCTGGAAAGAAGTGTGATCCTTTCAACCGGGGATTTTCTTAGCAAGGATGATATTCAGATTGAAACCAACTCTTCTGTAAAGCCGGGATTTGAGGAAAGCACAGGACAGATCAACGTGGATGAGAAAACTTTATATGAGGTTGAGAAACTCGCGATCTTAAAAATGCTGGATAAAACCGGTAATAATAAAAGTAAAACCGCCAGACGGCTGGGTATTTCAAGACGGACACTTCATCTCAAACTCAAGGATTACGGGGTGATGCCTTAAAATTCCAACACTATTAACCCTGATGGACCAGGCGTGCTTGCCAACCGGTTGCTTTTACCTATTGACGCGCTTGTTTGGGTTTGTTAAGGGATCACAGTAAATTCATAATTTACGACAAAATCAAGCCTGTTGAGAAGCGGAGACGGAAACCACGGGTTATGATGATAGCTGGATTGCAATTGAGGTAAAGAAAAGGCTTTTAACAAAATTGAATGCCGTCCGATGGGTGGCATTTTCTTAAAATGCCCAAAAGGGAGTTTTATCCATTATGTTTGACCCCAATCTGCTTCAGAAAAATATTGACGAAATAGATACCGCATTTAACTGTTTTGAAATAAAAGATTCCGAGCAGGACATCCTCGGGCTCCTGGCCAATTTTGAAAAAATGACGGCCCGGTTCACTGCCATTCCCCACCTGAATGCAATTATCAAGTGGCATAAGAATTTATTTTTCCAGAAGGCACTTCTGTTTCAAAGGGCAGAGCAGGTGTTGGATGAAGCCCTGGATGTTATTGAAGAACAAGGGGAGGACCTGTTTCTTCGCTGGAAGGTGAAGATTTATCTCTCCCTGGGATATGCTCACCGTGCCCAGTGGAATTATCTGGATGCTGAATTCTATCTGACGTATGCCCTGGATCTGGCAAAATCCGTTCCTGAATTGAATAAATTCCTTGGGGAAATTTATATCTGTCTGGGTCAGGTAAGCTTGTTGCTCAGTTGCCACCACCTGGCCAACAAGTATGCCTCTTTGGGGAAAAAGGTGTGTCATGGACGATATCATGTGGGCCCCTCGGATAAAAGCGATGGTATTATTTACGCCTATGCATTGATTAATCACAGTCGCATCAGACGTCTGATGGGGATGGTGGACCAGGAGAATGAGAACAATCTCCGTGAAGCTGTCGAAATAGCTTCACGATTCGACAACGAAAAATGCAGGATTCTCTCCGACCTGGAAACGGCTGAGTTTAAATTTGCCATCAACCATGTGGGCAGAGCCCTGGAAATGGCCTTGGTCCTGGAATCTGATCTTAAAAAGAGAGGGATGATCAAAGAGAGCATGCAGGCGAGTCTTCTGGCGGCAAAGGTATATAAAAAAATTCTGGATTACCAACTTGCTGAAGTAAAATTCAAAGAAATAATTGAGCGGTCAAAGAACCACCATTTAAAGATGGAACAGGTCGTTGCCGATGCATTTTACGGATTGGGACAGACCTATTACCGGATGGATCAGGAACAAAGAGCCTATGACTGTTTTCGCCGGGCGGCCAGGGTTGGAATGGTGATTGGCATCAAAGATATTATCATTCGGTCCTTTGAAGCCGCAAGGGTCATTGATAAATATAAGTCCAGGGAACTGTTGTCATCCAATCTGGCCCACCAGGATACTTTTGTGACGAATCGGCTGAATCTAAGCTTCAGCCCCTTTAAAAGTGGTCAGATGAAAAAAAGGCTGTTTGCCACCACCCTTTTTGTGGATATTGTGGGTTTCAGCAATTTAATGAAAAAATCAGATGAAAGCCAGATCATCCAAATGGTGAATGAGTTCATCGATCGCATGTCCCTGATTATATATCGGTATAATGGATATATGGACAAGTTTCTGGGTGATGGCTTCATGGCCATCTTTGAACATGGAGATACGGTCTCTTCCCCAAAAGTGATGGATGCCATCCGCTCGGGTATTGACATCTACCGGGCACTGAAACATAAAAACCGGAAATTGAGTAATGTGTACGGAACAGACAAAAAGATCAATGTTCGCATCGGCATCAGTACCGGAGAAATATTTGCCATGATTCTTGGCAACCATATTAAAGCAGAGTTTACCTATCTGGGCAACTCTGTGAATCTTGCCTCAAAACTGGAAAGTCAGGCCGACGATCAATGCATGTTGATTGATGAGGAGACATATAAACAGGCAAAGGGCCAGATTTTATCGAAACCCGAGATAATCACCATACCCGGCCTGGGGGAAACCTCTGCCCATAAGGTCTTGAGGCTTGCCCGGATGAATGAGAGGTCGGTCGGGTAGAGTGGAATGAAGCCAGATTACCAATATCTAAAAATTTATTTAAAATGAAAAAGACATTTCTCGCAATTTCTTCACCCTTGCAATAAGCTCCTGTGCTCTTTTATATTTTATGGTATCATTGTCTTCCATTACACCTATTAAATGCCAGGCAATCATGCAATGTGCTCCCCATTGAATATAGGCAGGCAACAGTTCTCTCTCGATTTGGTTTAGCTTGTAATATTTTTGATATTCATTAAGAAAAGTATGCAGAAGTTCTTCTGACAATTTATTATCAACATAACAAAACCCATTGATTGCCGTCCCAAGTTCATGCAATAAATTTTCAAGACAAATTACTTCAAAATCTAAAACAGCAATCAATTTATTTCCCTTAAACATTGTGTTGTCAGGGAACAAATCACCATGCACTAAACATCTGGGAAGTTTTATCGACAAGGGTTCTTCCAGATAGTTGGTTTGCTCTATGAAATACTCGAAGATATCGGGCTGTGTATAAACGGCGTCAGGAATTTTTTGAATAACAATTTTACAAAAATCAATATCCACCCAGTTTTTTTGAATAAAAGACGTCGGCACTTCCAACAAATTTAAAGTGGCAGCAACTTTGGCTATCTGTTTTGT
This sequence comes from Desulfobacula sp., assembly GCF_030611305.1. Classification (GTDB taxonomy): domain Bacteria; phylum Desulfobacterota; class Desulfobacteria; order Desulfobacterales; family Desulfobacteraceae; genus Desulfobacula. The sequence continues at coordinate 29,638 of NZ_JAUWQB010000041.1, forward strand.
TGTTTCTATATTCACCTCGGGGTGATGTCCGTCTATAAATTCATATATCACAGCATTATCGTTGCCAAAAGCATTAATAAATTTATTTTCCCTGTCTGGAATAGGACAAGCAGCGGGTATGTCTTTAGTCTTTAGATATTTCAAAATCTTTATTTCGGGAACAATATCCTCGACTTTTTTGTTTAGATGGATTTTCAGCAGATAATCCCTCTTATCTGTACTGACTTTATAATTTATATTAGTATAGCCCCCAACCGTACGAGTTATATTTGTAATTTTCCCACTATTGTATTTATTCATCAATAGTTGAATATAGTGCATTGCTTTTGCCTTATCATTAAAATATTCCATTGGTATTTCTATAAACTCGTGTTCGACAGTTGTAGGTTCATTTTTACCGATTTTTGTAAAAATATCCAATAAAATCAGGCCGAGTATCGAATCTGAGTTCAAAACCTGTAGGCACACGACTACTCAAATTTATCTTGACAAATATATCAATACA
>NZ_JAUWQB010000065.1 GCF_030611305.1 Desulfobacula sp.
CCAGATCATGAAGCCTGTTAACCTTGAAAGCGGTATGCTCCGATAAAAAAAACAGGTGCGCTAAATTTGAAAATAGTACGTGACCGAGAATTGCTTTTTACTATCTATTAAAATTGATTTAAATAGGACATAAAACTTTAATGGAGCCATATTGTGAATATATTTCATCTGCATAACCGGTTGCGAGAAATAATCAACAATTGGTCCAAAAGATTGAGCGCCCTGTTCAAGTCCCTTAAGATCCGCTATAAATTTTTTATCAGTTTTTCCGTCATTTTTTTTCTGTCCATGCTTTTGTGCAGCCTCTTTATTTATACATTTGTAAGAAAAAATATAGAGGCAAACATTGAAAACGAACTCAATAACACGACTCAGATGATTCTTAACATGGTAAAAACATCTGTAACAGTTTCCATAAAAAATCATTTACGGGCTGTTGCTGAAAAAAATGAAGATATTATTCGCAGCTTGTATAACCAGACCATGGGCAACAGACTTACCATATCAGAAGCCAAAAAAAGGGCATCGGAAATGATACTCAGTCAGACAATCGGTAAGTCAGGATATATTTATTGTGTAAACAGCAATGGTAAGGTGGTAGTTCATCCCCGACCTGCTGTGCTTGGATCCAATGTTGCACACCATTCTTTTGTGTCCCAGCAGATGGAATCCCGGCAGGGTTACCTTGAATATGAATGGAAGAATCCGGGAGAGACAGTGCTTCGTCCCAAAGCCCTTTATATGGCTTATTTTGAGCCATGGGACTGGATTATTTCGGTGAGTGCCTACCGTAATGAATTTAACAAACTGGTAAATGTAGAGGATTTCCGTAAAAGCATTCTTTCACTAAAATTTGGGAAAACCGGGTATTCATATGTGATTGACAGTAAGGGGATTGCCATTATCCATCCCAAACTCCAAGGGACCAATATTTTTAATACAGAGGAACTTCCCACCAAGTTTCTTCAAGAGATGCTTAAAAAGAAAAAAGGGAAATTTATTTACTACTGGAAAAATCCTGATGAATCCGTTGCCAGGCAGAAGCTGGTAATGTTTAATTATATTCCTGAATATCAATGGCTTGTTGCCTCTTCCTGCTACCTTGACGAGTTTTACAGCCCCCTTGATACCACGCGTAATTTTATTTTCGGAATTTCTATCGCATTCCTTATGCTGATGCTGGCCATTACATTTAAGATCAGTTTTTCCATCACAAATCCCCTGCATGAATTGATGGGGAGATTTGACAGTGTGACAGCCGGAGATTTTACAGCTCGTATGACAAATGAATCCACGGATGAGGTGGGGCAGCTGGCTGTTTATTTTAACCGGTTTATGGACCAGCTCGAAACCTATAATGAAAGCTTACAGAACCAGATCCAAGAGCGGCGTATCGCTGAAGAAGCGCAGAGAGAAAGCCAGGAAAGATATTCCTTATTGATGGAGGCGGCACCCGACCCCATTGTAACCTATGATATGAGAGGGAAAGTTACTTATATCAACCCGGCGTTTGCCAAGGTTTTTGGATGGTCCCTTGAAGAGTGTGCCAGCCAAAGGATGGATCATTATGTCCCGAAGGGAAGCTGGTTCGAAACTAAAATAATGATCGACCAAATTATTTCAGGCAATGTAATCAATAATATTGAAACCCGGCGGTATTCAAAACATGGCAGTACTGTGGATGTCAGTATCAGCGGCGCTTCCATTCTGGATCGCAACGGAAAATTGTCCGGGAGTATCATCATACTCAGAGATATCACAAAATCAAAACTATTGGAAAAGCAGGTGATGCATGCGGGTGACCTGGAGCGCCAGAAAATAGGACAGGACATTCATGATGACCTTTGTCCTCATTTGATAGGAATTGCAAGCCTGGGCACGGTATTAAAAGGCGATCTTGCTGTAGAGGGCCATCAACACGAAGCTCTTGCAGAAAAAATAGTGCTGTTAATCGATGATGCCATCAACAAGACCCGAAATCTGGCAAGGGGCTTGTGCCCTGTTCACCTGGTTTCACACGGTCTTCAGACCGCACTTGAGGAAATATCTGATATATTTAAATATACTCCCGGGATTGAGTTCCGGTTTGAATTAGATGAAACCGTTGTATTTCAGGATAACAGCGTGGCGACCCATCTCTATCATATTGCAAGGGAGGCTGTAAACAATGCCGTAAAACACTCAGGTGCTGATATGATTGAACTCTCCCTGTCCAGGGAAGACGGGTTTGCACATTTGTATATTAAAGATAATGGCAAGGGAATAAAGGATACAGGAATAACGCGTGGCATAGGGCTGCAGATCATGGCGTATCGTGCAAAGATCATTGAAGCACGTTTTGATATTAAAACCGGCAGCCATGGATCAATAATTCATGTTTACACAAAATATCCTTTAGCAATTGCTTAAAAGGAGGCGGTTTCCTGATGAACCCTCAGTTGAAAAATAGTTTCAAGATAATGATTGTGGATGATCATCCGATTTTTTGCCTTGGCATGGCAGAGCTGATAAACAAGGCATCCGATCTGGTGGTCAGCGACATTGAAGATACAGCAGAAAAAGCATGGTCAGCGATAAAAAAAAATAAACCGGATCTTGTTATTGTTGATATCTCCCTTAAGGAAAGTAATGGGCTTGACCTGGTGGAGGATATCAAAAGGGAATACCCGGATCTTCCGGCCCTTGTGCTTTCCATGTATGATGAAGCCTTGTATGCTGAAAGAGCCTTAATTTCCGGCGCTCGCGGCTATATCATGAAGCAGAAGGCCATAGGGCAGGTTGTCAAGGCCATCCGTCAGGTGCTTTCAGGAGAAATCTACGCAAGTCAACAGATTAAAAACAAGGTGTTTGAACGGCTGGTATCTTCCGGGTCAGTCAGTGAAAAATTTTCTCTGGAAATATTAACCAACAGAGAGCTTGAAGTATTCCGGCTTATCGGGGACGGCCTTGAGTCCAGGGAGATTGCCGTTCGTTTGAATTTAAGCATCAAAACGATAGGAACCCATCGTGAGAATATTAAAGAAAAGCTTAATCTTAAACACTATACAGAACTTGTAAAAGTTGCCGTTCACTGGTCACAAAAAATAAAAAAATAAAAATTGTTCCTGTAGGTTAAAAGCCTATGCCTCCTCAGATTTTCGGCAGTATCAATATGGGGTACTGGCCGATTGAAATCATTGTGTTTTGTTGTTAGACCGCTAAGGGTCAAAAGAAGATTTAAAGATCATCTTTAATTGTTAACAACAAACAAGGAGGAATAAGAATGCCTGAGAAGAGTGTCAATTATGATTTATTGAGTCCGGTAAAATTTATCAACCGCAGTGCCGAGGTTTATCCGGACAAGGTGGCAGTGATTTACGGGGAACAGCGTTACACATATGCAGAGTTTCAGGAAAGGGTCTTTCGCCTGGCCAATGCCCTGAAAAAAAATAATATAGGCAAAGGGGACAAGGTGGCTTTTGTTTGCCCCAATATTCCACCCATGCTGGAAGCCCATTATGCCGTTCCTCTGATCGGGGCAATCCTGGTGAGTGTCAACATCAGGCTGTCTGCCAATGAGATCGCCTATATTATTGATTATTCAGATGCAAAAGCTGTTTTTGCAGACAATGAGTTCGGCGGCACGGTTGCCTCAATTCAGTCATCATTGGTCAAAGTTGAAACCTATGTCAATATCTGTGATGTTGACGATTCAAAGCCCCTTGAAGGACCGGATTACGAAACATTCCTTGCTTCGGGATCAAATGATCCGGTTGAATCCGAGATTACGGACGAGAGAGAAATTGCCACCATAAATTACACAAGCGGGACCACGGGACGTCCAAAAGGGGTGATGTATCATCACCGCGGGGCTTATCTGAATGCCATTGGTGAACAGCTTGAGTTCAACACCAGTGCCGATTCTGTCTATCTCTGGACACTTCCCATGTTTCACTGTAACGGATGGTGTTTCACCTGGGGGATAACTGCAATGGGTGCCACCCACGTATGTCTGCGCCAAGTGATCCCGGAAGAGATCTACAGGCTTATTGATTCATTAGGGATTACCCATCTGTGCGCCGCTCCCACCATCCTCATCGGAATGTCTGCCTATGCCAAGGAAAAGCAGCTGAAGCTCCCTCACCGTCTTGAAATCATGACCGCCGGTGCACCGCCGGCACCCACAATTATTCAGAATATGGAGAGTATCGGGGCAAATATTACCCAGACTTATGGTCTCACAGAAGTATACGGTCCTCACAGTGTCTGCCAGTGGCAACGCAAATGGGATGACCTTGAGCCCATGGAAAAAGCCCGGCTTAAAGCACGCCAGGGCGTTGCATTTATAATCGCCCAATACATGGATGTGATGGACCCTGAAACCATGGAGCCTGTTCCAAGGGATGGAAAAACAATGGGTGAAATTGTCATGCGGGGGAACAATGTCATGCTGGGTTACTACAAAGATCCTGAAGCCACCAGTGAAGCGTTTAAGGGCGGCTGGTTCCACAGCGGGGATCTCGCAGTAATCCATCCGGATAATTATGTTCAGATTATGGACCGCAAAAAAGATATCATTATCAGCGGGGGGGAAAATATTTCAACGGTTGAAATAGAAAATGTTCTTTACACTCATCCTGACGTTCTTGAGGTGGCTGTTATTTCAGTGCCGGATCCGAAATGGGGAGAAGTTCCAAAAGCCTTTGTGGTACCACAGAACGGGACTGCTCCTGAAGCCGAGAGTCTCATTGATTTTTGTAAACAAAACATTGCACGGTTTAAGGCTCCGAAATACATTGAGTTCGGTGAATTGCCAAAAACCGCCACCGGTAAAATTCAGAAATTCAAACTCCGGGAGAAGGAATGGAAGGACCACGAACGCATGGTTAATTAGTATTCTTATTGCAACTTTGTATAAAAATTAAATTATATGATTAAAAAGGAGATCGACATGTCCATTTATAAACGCCAAGATGGTGAAGAACAACCTTATTGGCCCTGTGGCCCTTTCAAACTCAGATTGCCCCTTGTTCATTATCGATTTGAGTCGGTGGAATTTGTTCAGGCTCTTATTCTTTTTGTGGTGAGCCTCGCAATGATACCGCTTTTACAAAAATACCTGGGCCTTCCATATGAGATCGCTCTTGCATATGTTTTTGTCTGTGGTATTGGTTTTATGATACCGGCTTTTTTGGGTGTCCCCATGGTGCCGGGCTGGATTACTCCGGCCATCCCAGTGGTTCTCCTATACCTTGGCCAGTTTGAGCCGGGTCCTGAAGCGATTCAGGCTTTGGTTGCCCTTCAGCTTCTTGTAGCAGCCATTTTTCTCCTGTTAGGGATCACGAAGCTCAGCAGCAAAGTGGTGGTAAACGTTCCTTCCTCCCTAAAGGCAGGGATTCTTCTAGGAGCCGGTGTTGCTGCCTATATGGGTGAATTGAAAATGGGAGGTCGTATTCCCAATACACCCATTACCATTGCTTTGGGGACCCTGGTTTGTTTTTACATGCTGTTTTCGGTATCGTTTGCAAAACTGAAAAGTAAAAAGGGTTTTGCACAAATAATCGGTAGGTATGGAATGGTTCCTGCCATAATAATGGCCATATTTGTCGGCATGCTGGTTAAGGAGTACCCCGTACCGGATATTGAATGGGGGATCACCATTCCCCATTTCAAAGGGATGTGGGCATATCTTCCATTCACGGTGGGCTTCCCAAGCGCAGACATGTTTATAAAAGCTATTCCCACTGCCATTATTGCATATATCATCGCGTTTGGAGATGTAATTGTGGGGACGATTCTGGTTAAAGCAAGCTCTGAAGAAAGCCGGCCTGATGAAAAGATTGATACTGATACCGACAGAATTCACATAGTAACCGGTCTGAGAAATGTACTCCACGCCTTTTTTGCTCCTTACCCAGGTCTTGCCGGTCCCATATGGACAGCCGTAACAGCAACCGTTGCCGACCGTTATCGACATGGCCGAAAAGCCATGGATTCAATTTACAGCGGAAGTGGAACCTTCTGGATTGCAGGCTTCCTTTCCTTGTTCATATTGCCCCTTGTGAGCTTTTTTAAACCCTTCCTGCCCATCGGACTGTCGTTAACCATGGTGGTCACCGGATATCTGTGCATAATTACAGCATTCAAGCAGGCCAAGATGCCAGTGGAACTGGGTATTGCCGGAACCATGGCCGTAGTCCTTGCTATGCATGGTGCCGCCTGGGGCCTTGGGGTTGGTGTTGTTCTGCATATCTTTCTTGAAAGGAAATTCCAGTCCTCAGAATCTGTGGCTAAAACCACATAAATAAACACTTTAAGCTAAAAGCCCTTCCCAGAATACCGGGAGGGGCTTGATCTGGCCCCAATCCACCACCAAAAAAATAAAAAAACCTCGTTGCGCTTTATTGTTCAAGCAGATAGAGTATTTTTGACAGAAAAACCTAGCATCATCTAAAAAAAACCAAGAACCTTTTCATGCGATCACCCTGAATAAACATCTTGATTTAATTTCTTTTTTTGTTGTATTCAATGAAGAGCCATAGGTTTTTTCTTCATTGATCAAAACAGAAGTTAAATAAAGGAATGATTTGATGCTTGACAACAGATCAATAACCGGACGATATATCGGGCTTTTCCTGTTGGGTTGTTTTCTGTTTTGCTATCCCGTGCTGACCATATTCAATCTGCCATACTGTTTGCTTGGCATTCCTTTCTTTTTTTTCTATTTATTCGCAGCCTGGTCAATATTGATTGTTTTTGTCATTTTTTGTACAAAAATTCCGGATACTTTTCAGTCGCAAGGAGCTGATACTGCCGGGAATAACGAGAAACAATCAGGCTGAATTCAAGACCTGCGGCCTGATTAACCTTAAAATCAGGGCAATTATGTTAGAACAGAAAATCATTATTTTTGTTTCTTTCGGATATATGGGGCTCTTGTTTGCCATTGCCTTTTGGGGGGATAAACGGGCTGAAGCCGGTAAAAGCATTATCAGCAACCCCTATATTTATGCCTTGTCCCTGGCAGTATATTGCACTGCCTGGACCTTTTACGGGAGTGTGGGAGCGGCCAGCAGATCAGGTGCCACAGGATTTTTAAGTATTTATCTGGGCCCCACTCTGATGATGATTCTGGGGTGGCCGGTACTCAGAAAGATTATCCGGATCAGCCGAATCAACCGGATTACCTCCATTGCTGACTTCATAGCCTCCCGGTATGGGAAAAGTGCCACCATTGCCGGTGCTGTTACGATTATTGCTGTTCTAGGCATTGTGCCATACATGTCGGTTCAGATTAAGGCCATATCAACCTCTTTTCAGCTGATCAGTCAATATCCGGACGTTTATATGGCAAAAACCGCAACCAGCCTGTCCGCCACCAAAGACACGGCATTTTCTGTGGCTATTTTACTGGCACTGTTTTCTGTGGTTTTTGGTACCCGCCACTTGGAAGTCACCGAACGTCATGAAGGATTAGTTGCAGCAATCGCCTTTGAATCCATTGTAAAACTCATTGCTATTATATCAGTAGGGTTGTTCATCACCTATGGGCTTTATTCGGGATTTGGAGATCTATTTACACAGGCAAGCCTTGTCCCCAAAATAAAACAACTTTTTGTTATGGAAGTAAATGCATCCACATTTACAGGATGGTATAATGCCCTGTTCCTGGCAATGATGGCCATATTTCTTCTGCCCCGTCAATTCCAGATGATTGTGGTTGAGAATGTGGATGAAAACCATTTAAAAAAAGCTGTCTGGCTTTTCCCACTTTATCTTCTGGCCATTAATATTTTTGTCATTCCCATTGCCTTTGGTGGCATGCTACATTTTTTTGAACAATGCGCTTCAGACCCTGTCTGCAAACAAACATTGCCCGAAACATTCAGTGGTATCCTGAAGTTTACAAACGGAATCGTAGATGCAGACTATTTTTCCCTTACGCTCTTGATGGCCAAAAAACAACAGGGTTTAGCATTATTTGTCTTTATCGGCGGTATGTCCGCCGCAACTGGAATGGTGATTGTTGAAACCATAGCGTTGTCAACCATGGTATGCAATGACCTGGTCATGCCGGTATTGCTTCGTCTTCCCTTTTTAAAATTAGAACAAAAGAGTGATTTAAGCAGGCTGCTGTTGATTATCCGGAGAGTAAGCATATTGCTTATTATTCTTTTAGGGTATCTTTATTTTCACTATGTAGTTGAATATTATTCCCTGGTTTCCATAGGGATGATTTCCTTTACAGCAGTTGCCCAGTTTTGCCCGGCTGTCATCGGTGGAATATTCTGGAAAGGAGCGACAAGGCGTGGTGCACTATGGGGATTGTTAGCAGGGTTTTTGATCTGGTTGTATACACTGGTGCTGCCTTCACTTGGCCAGGCAGGTTTTCTCTCTCAGGATTTGTTGACCAATGGACCTTTTGGTATTGAGTTCTTAAACCCCACCCACCTGTTTGGTCTTGATGTTCAACTTCTAGGGTTTGATCAGTATACCCATGCCGTGTTCTGGAGCATGTTCACAAACATTGCATTATTTATTGGTGTTTCTCTTTTTTCAACACAAAATGCAATGGAACGCAAACAAGCCATACTATTTGTTGATGTGTTCAAGTATTCCTCGGAATCAGAAAAATCGTCTTTCTGGAGAGAGACAGCATCAGTTGCGGATTTAAGAATGCTCCTTGAAAGATTTTTAGGGAAAAATCGAACAGATGATGCCCTTTCTCTGTATGCCAGACAACATAATATCAACTGGGGAAAAAAACTTATTGCAGATGCAGGTTTAGTAAGCCATGCCGAAAAACTGCTTGCAGGTGCTATCGGATCTGCCTCCGCCCTTGTAATGGTACGGTCTGTTGTGGAAGAAGAACCTCTGGGTATGGATGAAATCATGCACATCCTGGATGAGACTCAGCAGATTATCATTTACAGCCAGGAGCTTGAAAAGGCGACTAAAGATCTTGAGGCAGCCAATGAGCGATTAAAAGAACTTGACCGGCTGAAAAACGAATTTATCTCAACCGTAACACATGAACTTCGAACCCCCTTAACCTCGGTCAGGGCATTGGCTGAAATTGTTCAAAACAACCCTGATCTTGATGCCCAAAAACACCATCGGTTTGTTGGTATCATTATCAAGGAGAGTGAAAGGCTTTCCAGGTTGATTAATAATGTTCTTGATTTTCAAAAGATTGAATCCGGTCAGATTCAGTGGCAGATGACGCGGCTTGATTTCAGAGAGGTTATTGAGGATTCTATCTTTTCAACCGGTCAGTTGATTGAAGAAAAAAATATAGACTTAACACTTGATATATCAAATCAAGCCGGTTTCGTATCAGGAGATAAAGACCGCCTTATACAGGTAATGGTGAATCTGATTTCCAATGCTGTTAAATTTTGTGATCCCGAATATGGCAAAATTCAGGTCGGGATGTATGCAGAGACCATAAAAACAGGTGGTAATGAAAATCGTTATTTAAAAGTTTTTGTTAAAGATAATGGTATTGGTATCAGCAAAAAGGATCAGGAGATTGTTTTCCAAAAATTTCGTCAGGCGGTTGCCGGTTCAAAGGGAAGACCTGCCGGAACAGGCATTGGATTGACAATTACCCAGCATATTATTGATTCCCACGGCGGCAGAATCTGGGTGGACAGTGAGTTGAAAAAAGGAGCAACTTTCTTTTTCACGCTGCCTTTGCTACAATAACCAAGCTATAAAGCAAAATCCTTTAATACGCTCATCAAAATTTATCCTGACCGTAAGATAAAGGGGACAAAATGAAGAAAAAAATATTGATCGTTGATGATGAACCCAATATTATCGTACCTTTAAAATTTTTGATGAAGCAGAACAATTACGATGTTCAGACCGCTGAGACCGGAGAAAAAGCTCTGGATTTGATATCAAGCTGGCAGCCGGATCTGATCTTACTGGATATTATGCTGCCGGGGATGGATGGATATGAGGTGTGCCAGAAAATTCGGCAGGAAAAAGAATTCAATCAAATTAAAATCGTTTTTTTATCTGCCATGGCCCGTTCCATTGATATTGCAAAAGGCATGGGTCTTGCTGCGGATGATTACATCACCAAGCCCTTTGCCACAGACTATGTGGTCAACAAAATTAAAGAATTACTGACAGACACATAATGAATTGTTTCTCTTTTAAGAAATCTGGTGGTCTGTGGCACCGATAAAGTCAAAGCTCAATTTTGTCTGTATGGACTTTATTTTTTTTAATACTTCTTTGAGCATCCGTTTTTCAATGGACGAGAGTTGTTTGGGATTAATATGATTGTGCGCCTTCATGTTTTGACCGAGAATCGCCTGGATTTGTCCCATAAATCTTATCTGCATGTTAAAACTATAGGCCTGCTCCAATTCGTTATATTCATGGCGGGACAGGACTTTTTTTATGTATAGCTGATACAGTCTGGCCTGGGTAGAGGTTTCTCTGATTCCGTGTTTCAGGGAATAAATTCTTGCAAAGTCCACAATAGGGATGTTGGCCATTTTGATATCAATGCAGTGCTTGTGGGGCCCTTTGGAATTCACCCAAAAATTGCCGAACAGCCCGATAGGCGGTTTAAAATATACGGCATTTACTGCCATATTTCGGAAGAAACCTGCCCATCCGGATAGACTGCTAAGCAAATGGGCGCCGAGGTCATCAGAGATCTGCCTGTCCCCATAACCAAACCTGAAATCAAAAAAAATGCTGGTATGAAGCAGATCTTCAGGCGATGCTGCATGTATCCAGGAGGAAAAATATTTTTTCCATATTGAAAGGGGCTGGCACCATTTTGGGTTTTTCGCCATAATGTCTCCCTGGCAAAAATCAAACCCTGACTGATCAAGCCAGGTGCAGACTTTTTCTCCAAGCTTCAGAAAATAGAGCTGAAGATTTTCGCTTGTCTGCCCTTTATCCGGGTCCTTGAAAATAATGGCATTATCCTGATCTGTTTTCAGGGTCTGCTCTTTTCTTCCTTCACTGCCCAGTGTGATAAATGCAAAAGGCACAGGGGGGTCACCAAGTTCGGCTGTTGCAAATATCAGCAATTTGTTTAAAATCGCATCTGAAAATGCAGTTACCAGCCATGTTACAGTTCTGATTTTGGTTCCGCTGGTGAGCATGCTGTGGATCAGTCTTGGCAATTGACTGTGTTTGCCAATAATTTCCTCAACCCTCGTGGCCTGGTTAATTTCACGAATAAGTGAAGTGTAGGAAAGTTCAGTCAATAACCGGTTGTCCAGTTCCAGGGTCTGATCGGAATGATCAAAAAGTTCTATATCTCTGATTTGAATCCGGCTTTCCGGTAAAACAGAAACCGGCTCAAAGGATTCTAAAGCTGAAGAGTCATCAGCCGGGATCAAAAATCTTAAATAGGGCATATTGTCGAGGTCATCGTGTTCTGAATAAGTCCAGAGGGCGCTTTGGTGTTGGTCGAGGACATCCTTTAAAGAGATATTTGAGATTTGGTTTTGGGTGTCAATATCCTGGGAGTCCCATTGTTTAATCAATTTCGGGGTTATGGGCTCTCCCTTCCAGCAGATATCAAGAAAAACAATCTGATTTTTCATATGAAACAAAAAATGGAATTCCGTCAGTCCTGTTTCGATTTTCAGCCGGTCCAATACAAAGAGCACCGCACTGATAAATGAGTAAGGATCTGCTTTGATTGAAATCTGTTCAGCATCAGAACCCCTTTTTATATGGCACCTGATGCCAAGTTTGTCTTGGGACCGTCTTGAAATGGTTTGCATAAGATCCCTGATGAGCAAAGGTTTTAAGGATCTATTAACATTAATCAGGCTTGTATATTCATCTGATACCCTGTTGAGGATATCACTGAGAACAATGGATTCCTCATGGATGATGTCTATAAACTGGCGTTGTTTTTTTTCATCCATGCGGGGAAATTCTTTCATTGCTTCAATGGCAGCCCTGATACTGGCCATTGGCGACCTGGCATTTTTTGATAAGGTTTTTAAAAGGGACTCCACCCTTTTTTCAGCCTGGTTTTCCTGGGTGATATTATCAAGTATCAGCACAAACCCGGAAAATCGACCGATATGATTTAATACCGGCACAATCTGGGCCTGTAATATCAAGTTGTTTTTTTGTAAAATAAAGGTCGAGACCCTGTTAGTGACGGATTGCTTTAATTGTTCATTGATTTCGTCCAGGGCATGTTCAATAAGGTTTTTGTCAATGAGTGAAGTAATGGGTTTGCCTGTCATGGAGGCAGTGCCGGCAGGGGCACTGTTATCAGGCAGAAGATATGATTCTGACTGGCTGTCGTACAACAGGATGGAACCATCAGAATCACAAATAATGATGGCCTCCGGCAGTTTTGAAATAAATGAGGCCAGAACCTGTTTTTCCTCCATGATATCATTCTTACGGTGCATGGTTTAAATAAAACCCTTTATATTTTGATGTTTAAATGTGCGCAGCTTTGAAAATTGCATATTGAAAACATTTCCGTTTCTATTTTATTAGAATCAGGGCATATGTCAAGTCTTTGAAAAGATTGAAAAAAATGATGGGTCAAAGGGCTGCACAGGGAAATAATTTAAAAAAGATGCCGGAATCGGCGCCATTTATCATTTAAAATCCTATTATAAGATCCGGTCTCCTTGTTGATATCCTATCATTTTGTAATATCGGTGTTAATCTTTACTGGCATCGCTGAAGCTTAAAGTCAAAACTTCTGGACGACCTTCAAAGATCAATTGTGAAAAATGTAATGATCTGTTAAAAATAAATTATGGGAATAAGATTAAAAGATATCATTGATCTGGATTATTTCATCAGCATGGATGATACACTTGATTCTAAGGAAGATATTCAATCGAGGGCAATCAAGGATCGCAAGATTTACAATCAATGCAAGAGCAGGTTTCAGACTGAGAAAACCCTTTTGTTTTCATGGCTGGCTTTCAGGAAAGAGGAATTTTTCCGAGACGCGGATAAAAAGGGATTGGCCCTGCTGCCGGGCAGGATTTTTTCTTCCCTTTACACCTGGACGGTCTATGCCATGGTTTTCTTAGGGGGTATTGCAGGAATATCCCTGGCATATTCATTTCTTGCCTACCATGGAACCCGTCCGATTAATGTGACAATTTTTCTGGCTTTATTTGTTGTCTTACAGGTGATATTGATACTATTCACCCTGATACTGGTGGTGCGAAAGACAATAGGAACGAAAAATAGAAAAAATCGGTTTCGCAGTTCAATCGTTCATACACTGCTGTCATCTTTGTTTTTTAATGTATTGCCCAAAATTCTGAAAAAAGCAGACCGGACCATTTTTAAAAAAAACCTTGATACCCTGGAATACACTTCGTCTCTTATTCGGATGAAGAATAGGGAATATAAGGCGTTTTTCTTCTGGCCGTTTTTTCTTCTGACATCTGCGTTTGCCTTTAGTTTCTCAGCAGGCGCTCTTGGCGGAACATTTTTCAGGGTCGTTGTCAGCGATATGGCCTTTGGGTGGCAGTCCACGCTTGTGGCGACAAGCGTGAAGGTCCATGATCTGGTTTCAATTATAGCCCTGCCCTGGTCCTGGTTTCTTCCGGATTCCCTTGTCCATCCGAGTCTTGAGCAAATAGAAGGGAGTCGGATTATTTTAAAAGACGGTATCTCTGTTCTGGCAACACAGGATCTGGTATCCTGGTGGCCGTTCATCTGCTTGGGAATCTTGTTTTATGCGGCTATTCCAAGGGGAATTCTTATCATTGTTGGGGTGTTGGCCCAAAGACAAGCCTTAAGAAGTTTTAATTTTGACAGGCCCAGGTTCAGGCAGTTAATTATCAGGATGCAGACTCCTATTCTGGATATTAACGCCAATGAAACCCCGGTGAGCAAAGCAATTGAAAAGAAGTCGAACCTTCATCATGATAGGAAGATGAAAGAAACGCCGGCCTTCAAACCCGAGCCTGACATTTTAGGTCAAAAGGCGTTGATCCTTGCCTCAAAAAATGTCTACTCTGAAGAAATAATTAAAAAGGTCATCCAAGGGATTGAACAGCGCTTGTTTTTTGATGTGAAAGAGATGATAGGGATCAGTTTTGATTATGAAGATGATACAGATGCTGTCCGTCAGATAAACGTCAGTGATGCGGATCAGGTGATCCTGCTCCATGAAGTCTGGCAGCCGCCCATAAGAGGAATACTCCATTATATTACACAGATAAAGGCAGCCATGCCTGAAGGCAAGCCCCTGTGGGTACTGTTAACCCGGGATGCCGGGCAGGAAGATCTTGCAGTGGGTAACAATGATATTAATTATGATGTCTGGGAAAAAGCAATAGTTACACTTGAAAATCCCGACATTCTGGTGAAAAGGTTTATTTAGCTATGATACCGGAATTTGCCGTGCTGGGCCACCCCAATGAAGGAAAGTCTTCCGTGGTCTCCACCCTGACCGAAGACGACCGGATAAGGGTCAGCTGTATTCCCGGGGAAACGACCGTATCAAGGCGATACACAGTAAAAATTGACGGGGAAGAAATCATTCGGTTTGTGGATACACCCGGGTTTCAGGTGCCCCGGCAGACCCTTGCCTGGTTTAAAGCATTTGATGGCGATCCGGCCAAAATTGTTAACCGGTTTATTGATACTTTTAAAAAGGACCCTTTTTTTGCCGATGAGTGTGAACTTTTAAGCCCTGTGGCCAGGGGAGCGGGCATTATTTATGTGGTGGACGGTTCCCGGCCGGTAAGAGATGACGATCTGGCGGAAATGGAAATTTTAAGGCTTACGGGACGTGCGAGAATGGCCATTATCAATTCCAAAACAGATGAGAAAGATTATACTTCGGACTGGCAACTTGAGTTTAGAAAGCATTTTAATTCCATTCGTCTGTTTAATTCAAACACTGCCAATTTTACGGAACGCATTAAGATGCTCGAAAGCCTTAAAGCCATTGACCAGGAGTGGGAACCTGTGCTTTCCTACGTTATCCTGGCGTTTAAAAAAGACTGGCAAAAAAGAAATCGACTGGTTACTGCCTTAATGGCCCAAGCCATTGAGAAAAGCCTTTCATTTTTTGTGTCTGAAACAATCATACCATCTTCTGATCAGGAAGAGATCAAAGAAAGGCTCAATAAAAAATACCAGGCCCATATCAAGGAAACGGAGAAACAGATGTTCAAAAAGATCAGGGCCTTGTTTAAGCATCATCTTTTTGAATATCATCTGCCGGAGTATTCAATCCTTAAGCACGATCTGTTTTCAAAACAAACCTGGGAGATCCTTGGCTTGACAAAGGAACAGCTGGCAGCAGCAGGCGCCATCATCGGTGGCACCATGGGGGCTGTGGTTGATACGGCTGCCGCAGGAATTACATTTGGTATCTTTACCGCTATGGGAGGGATTATAGGGGCAGGCTCCGCCTTGTTCGGCGGGAAAAAGATGGTGAAAAAGAAAACAGCTGGCATTCGGCTTGGCGGAGACAAGCTCCAACTGGGCCCCAATAAAAATCTTCAGTTTCTTTATATTCTGATTGATCGGGCGTTGATTTACTATTCCCATATCATCAACAGACCCCATGGCCGGAGGGATTTGCAGGACCAGCTTGAGAAAATTAAGAGCAGAAAGAAAGGATATTCCACAGGGTTTACCACAAGTCAGAGAAATGTGTGTGCAAAGTTTTTTAAAATTGTGACCGGCCGTTCGTTCATCAAGGAGAAAAAAGCCATGTCGAATTTTGAAGAATTGATTGAATCTGTTTTAAATGAGATTTCCGAAAAATAACTACGAGATAAAGGGGCGGTTGTTTTTTGCAGAAGATTTTTTTTAAAAACTTGTATCCGGATGGAAAATTCGCATATATTGACCGCTGGACCTAAAAATTGTTGACTGATAATTCAAAAGGAATTCTATTGCATGTTATCAAATCTTTTCAGCCCGATCCGGATCGGCAATATGACCTCAAAAAATAGGCTTTTAATGTCTGCCATGAGTATAAACTTTGGTGTGGATGAAAACTGCTGTGTGACAGATCAATTAGTTGAGTATTTTGTAGAAAGAGCAAAAGGCGGGGTCGGCATGATGCTGGTGGGAGGTGGAAGCGTCCACCCCGGAGGCCAGGAACTGCCGGATCTTCCCCAGATGTATAATGATGATTGTATCCCGGCCCTTAAAAAAATGGTTCAAAGGGTAAAGCTGCATGACACCCTTTTCGGGGTGCAGCTCATGCATGGCGGACGTCAGTCCTATCTTCCTGAAAAAGTGGCACCCTCTCCCATACCCGCACCTGCCGTTGTGAAGGGCGAAGTCAGAGCATTGGAAATCGATGAAATAAAAGAGCTGATCGCCTGCTTTGGAGATTCAGCCAGGCGATGCCAGGAGTCAGGTTTTGATTTTGTCGAGCTTCATGGCGCTCACGGATACTTGATCAACCAGTTTATGGCACCCAATTGTAATATCAGGACGGATGAATATGGGGGAGCTTTTGAAAATAGAACACGGTTTTTGTTTGAAATCATAGAGGACATCCAGGCAAAGACAGGAAAAGACTTTCCCATCGGAATACGAATTAATGGAAACGATTATATCGAAAACGGATGGGAACTTAAAGATACGGTAAGAATTGCGCCAGAGCTTGAAAAAGTCGGTGTTGTATACCTTCATGTTTCAGGCGGGGTTTACGGGTCCACAGAGTTAACCATTCCTTCCATGTATACCCCGCATGGATGCTTTGTCCATTTGGCAGAAGAAGTCAAAAAACACGTCACCATTCCCGTGATTACCGTGGGCCGGATTAAATATCCGGACCATGCCGATCAGATTATCAAAGAGGGAAAAGCAGACATGGTCGCCCTTGGTCGGTCGTTCCTTGCCGACCCCTATTATCCTGAAAAAGCCAGGAAGGGTGAAATTTCACAGATTCGTCCCTGCGTCGGCTGCTGTCTCGGGTGTATTCATGCTGTGCTTGCCAAGGAACCCGGCTCCTGCGTAGTCAATCCTGATGTGGGAAGGGAATATAAACTCAAGGATGAAAAAACACCTGAGAAATCTTTAAAAATACTTGTCACAGGCGCGGGACCTGCCGGGATGGCAGCGGCACGGCAATTTGCACTTCAAGGGCACCAGACCATTATCTGTGAAAAAAAACAAGATACAGGCGGATTGCTGTCCCTTGCATCAAAAGCGCCCGGCCGCGGGGAACTTAATGATATCCTGGATTTTTTCAGACAGGAAATGGATAGACTTGATGTTGAGATCCGGTATGAAACAGAGCTTTCATTGGATCTGATCAATGAAATCAATCCAGACAAGGTGATTCTTGCCACCGGGTCAATGCCGGATATGCCGGTGATTAAAGGGCTTTTTCAAACAAAAATGGATCTTGTGACAAATGTTGATGTGATCAGCGGCAAAGAGCAGGTCGGAAAGAACGTTATTGTGCTGGGTGGAGGCATGACGGGTTTGATCACAGCTGATTTTCTGGCAGAGCAGGGAAAACAGGTTGTTGTTTTGAATCGCAAAAAGAGCTTTGCAGAGGAAATGTCCAGCAATGACCGGTATTACTTGAGGGAACGACTGAAAAAAGGAAATGTTTCCCTGTATAAAAATGTGTCGGTTAAACTATTTACAGATGACGGGGCTGTATTTAAGGCCAATGGAGATGAAAGGACATTAACCGGTTTTGAGTCAGTGGTGATTTCGGAAAAACAGAGTTCTATCAGGGATGCTAAAAAATTTGAGAAAAAGGTTAAAGCAAAGTTTCATCTGATTGGTGATGCGAAATCTCCAAGGCATTTGATGTACTGCATCAGTGAGGCCGAAGAAATCGCCAGATCAATATGATATTCGATTAAAGAAATAAATATAATCTATGTGGTTTTGATGTGATTATAAGGAGAAAACATTATGCAAGAGATATATGAAACTGCAAAGGATTTAATGAAAGGCTATTGCAGGGTATGCAAAGAATGCAATGGAAATGCCTGTGTCGGTGAAGTCCCTGGCATGGGGGGGCTTGGTACGGCATCCTCATTCAAGGCAAATATTAATGCTTTAAAAAGGATTAATTTTAATATGCGCCTGGTTCATGATGTGCTTGAACCCGACACAATGGTTTCTGTTTTGGGAAAAGAACTTTCGATTCCTGTTCTTGCGGCACCCATCGGCGGTGTGTCCTTTAATATGGGCGGTGGTATTTCTGAAGAAGCCTATATAAAATCCATTATTTTTGGATGCCGGGAAAAAGGGATTATCGGGTGTACAGGCGACGGTGTGCCGGATTTTATCCATGAAACCGGATTGAGTGTTATCAAAGAGGCTGACGGCCACGGTATTCCGTTTGTCAAGCCCTGGGCGGATCAGGAACTTTTTGAAAAGCTGGATAAGGTGAAAGAAAGCGGTGCCGATATCATGGGGATGGATATTGATGCGGCAGGACTGATTACCTTAAAGAAAATGGGTCGGCCGGTCTCGCCTAAAACAGTCGAAAAATTAGGGCAGATCGTTAAAAGTGTTTCAGCCAAATTCATTCTGAAAGGTGTTATGACCATTGATGATGCCTTGTTTGCGGTTGATGCCGGTGCTGACGCTATTGTGGTGTCAAATCATGGCGGAAGAGTTCTGGATTTCACACCGGGTGCTGCCACTGTGCTTTCGGACATATGTGATGCCGTTAAAGGAAAGATAACCATTCTTGCCGATGGCGGGGTGAGAACGGGTGGTGATGTTTTAAAACTGCTTGCACTTGGCGCCGATGCTGTTATGATAGGACGTCCCTTTTCTGTTGCTGCCGTTGGCGGTCTTCAAGAAGGCGTGGAACTCTATATCGATAAAATCAGGACAGAACTTGAACAGGCAATGGTGTTGACTGGTGTGTCAAAGGCCTGTGATGTTTCAAGAACCATACTTCATGGTTTTTAAGTAAGATAGTTAATATATTTTTTTGGAAAAGTTCTATGGATCAAAAACCCACATATAAAGATCTTGAATTTTATATACAAGAATTAAAAAATGAACTTTCAAGAATGAAAGCCTCGGAAGAAAGACTTCGTCTGGCCATTGAAGCGGTGAATGACGGCATTTTTGATTTTGATTACCAAAAGAATGAAGCCTATTTCAGCCCGCGGTATTATACCATGCTTGGATATGAACCCTATGAACTGCCTGCCACCAGAGAAACCTGGAAAAGCCTGCTCCATCCCGAGGACAGGGAAAAAAACATCGCCTATGTGGATGAGCAAATTCGTCAGAAAAAGAGCTGGTCCCTGGAATTTCGCTTAAGAACCAAGGACGGAAAATACAAATGGATTCATGGCCGCGGCAGGGTTTCCGAATGGGATGAAAATGGGAATCCGGTCAGGCGTACAGGAACTAATAAAGATATTACTGAACGGAAAGAGGCAGAATTTGAAAGAGAAGAGCTGATTAAGAAACTGAACAAAGCCCTCAAGGATGTAAAGACCCTCGGTGGCCTCATTCCCATTTGCTCAAGCTGTAAAAAGATTCGGGATGACAAGGGGTACTGGAACCAGCTTGAAAGCTATTTTGAGCAGCATTCTACAGCACTCTTCAGCCATAGCCTGTGTCCTGGCTGCATGGAGAAAATTTATGGAAAGGATGACTGGTATATTGAGCTGAAAGAGAATAAAATCAAAGAATGATACGCTGCTGAAAATTAAAATTTGAACAAAATGGGAATCGCGTTTTCATATGGTTAAACCATTTCAAATTTTTATCGCTTTCCCAGTTCCGGGTTTCAGACGACCGCCATACTGACTTAGGTTTTTTTGATTGACAACATATAGCATTATGGGCTACAGAAAGCTACAATTAGGCTATAGAAGCGCTTTTGAAACTGTTTATGAGTTTTTAAAATTTAACAGGTTGATATTTTGGTATGGCACAACTAGAATTAAAGAATGTTACTGTAAGATTTGGCGGGCTTTTAGCAATATCTGATTTGAGCTTTACAATCGGCAATGGCGGGGTTGTCGGATTGATCGGGCCGAATGGTGCAGGGAAAACCACTGTTTTTAATGTTCTTACAGGCGTTTACCAGGCATCCGAAGGGGATGTAATCTTTGACGGAGAAAGTATCCTTGGCAAAAGACCTTATGTGATTTTTGATAAGGGGATTGCCAGAACCTTCCAGAATATCCGCCTTTTTTCTGCCATGACGGCGGTTGAAAATGCTATGGTTGCCAGGCACTGCCGGGCCTCCAAAGGGATTGTGGGAGCGATTTTCAGAACCCCGTCCCAGAAGCGCGAAGAAGTTTTTATAAAAAAAAAAGCCATGGAAGCCCTGACCTTTATGGGGGTTAAAAAATATGCCGATGATGTGGCATCCAGTCTTCCCTATGGCCTGCAGCGCCGACTTGAAATTGCCAGGGCCATTGCCTCGGAACCCAAGGTGCTGCTGCTGGATGAACCTGC
>NZ_JAUWQB010000085.1 GCF_030611305.1 Desulfobacula sp.
TATGATCAGGGACTTTTCAGAGTATGCATTAAAACTCTATTCAAAAACAGACACCTCGGATATCCAGATGGAATACTGCCAGAAAATGATTAAAAAACCGGTAAAGGATATAGAAAGATTCTCAAGAATCTGGGAACATCACGTAATTTCATTAAAAGACTCCTATGAAATGAATCCTTGATAAATCAAGGACCAAAGAACAAAAGCTCCTTCACGATTACGCATGGCACGTAGGTATTTCCCGCCTGCACGAGTGTGATAACGGTCACAACCGGTTCATTTTTGTTGGAATTTTGTGGTTCATAGATGATCCTTAAAAGACCGCAGTCCCTTCAGCGATATTAATTAATGCTGAAATAACGTATGTCACAGCAATTGTCACAGCAGTGTCACAGCTCCGCGTCACAGCTTGTCATAGCTCCGATAAAATATAATGACGAGTTGGGTCTGTTGGTCCTGTTCCTGATTCTTTTATTATTCTCTTATCCAAAAAACATTTTAAATCACGTTGCAAGCTACGTCTGTTCACGTCGGGGCAAAGTTGTTCAAAATCCTTTATTGTAAGTTTCCCATAGGCTAACAAAAATTCTATAGCTTTGCCTTGTCGTTCATTTAAACCATACTTTTGCACCATAACATCTCTACGGATCACCTGTTCGCCACGCTCTTTGACCTCAATCATTTGAGTTTCCAGACCAATGATAAAATAATCCAGCCATCCGGTCATATCCATGTCGTTTTCACGAACGCTTTGGATTTTTCTATAAAAGGTGGATCTGTCACGATCATAATATTCACTGATGGTGAACAGACGTTTGAAATCGTATCCTGCCTTGTAAAGACAGAGGGTTGACAACAACCTTGAAGCTCGCCCGTTACCGTCAAGAAAAGGATGAATATGGACCAGTTGGAATTGGGCAATGCCACTGATTAAAACCGGATGGATCTCAAGATCCGAATTAAGCCATTTCACCATTTCAGACATCATGATGGGTATTTCAACCGCAGATGGAGGGGTATAAATCACCGCTCCTGTTTTAGAATTCATCACATAATTTTGTATCCGTCGGTAAGCACCGGGATCAGCCTTTCCCCCTCGAACACCCTCGACCAGTTTTCGATGGATTCCACTTATCATTCCTTCGGTAATGGGATCTCCACTATCCAGGCATTCGGAAACAAACCCAAAGGCTGAACGGTAATTTAACAGCTCGCGGGTATCATCCGGGTCGGCCTCGGGTACGGCTTCGCCTTTCCATAAGCGTTCAGCCTGATCCAGCGTCAGTCTTGTCCCTTCGATATGGGTTGTATGATGTGCCTCTTTGATAAGGGCTTGGTTTCCCATTTCCCGAACCCAGTCATCGGATAATCTTGCGGCTTCCAGAAACCCCCGCGCACGTTCAATTTGGGTGATGGCTGATGTCATGCGGTTGGTTATGGTAAATTTAGGAACAAACTGTTTCATGACTCCTCCGCCGCATGTGCAGCCCTAAGCCGTGTATAAACCTTTTCGGAAATCCACTCGGAAACCAGGAGAAAAAATTTCCCTCGTACCAATTCCGCCTGGCTTTCATCTTTTTGCTGAAGATCTGAAAACTGTTGCCCTGATGCTTTGTTAAGAATGCTGTCCAAAGCTTCGCCTTGATACTTGTCCTTGTATAATTCATGCTTTTTCAGCACATCGAATTTGGTTTTTTCAAAGACACAGTCAAAACGGAGTAACACAACCAGCGGAAGCATGACCCTTTCATACTGGGGAGGGCTATAAGGCCCGCGCAGCAAATCAGCAATGGACCAAATAAAATTCGACAATTCATGACTCTTGCTCATATTTCATCTCCGGACAGGTTTAATTCATTGCTTTCAATCTTGTTTTTGCAAAGCTGTTTAAAAACGTTTCGAGCCATTTTGGATGGGTTTGTTTTTCCATTTTCCCAACGATTCACAGTAGCAAAGCTGACACCCAAAGCCCGGGCAAGGTCCTCCTGGCTGAATCCAAGCTGCCTGCGCACTTCTTTAACTATTTTTGAGAATTTTTCTGGTTCGATGGTCATTGCATCATCTTATATTGTTATTTGTTCCAAATAGACTTAATTGAATGAATATAACATTTGCTATAGCATGTGCAAGAGAAATTGTTTATAATTTGAGGCTGTGATACCTGCCCGTTGTCCTTTTTATCCTTTTTGACTGACTGGAATTATACAAATTCTTCATATCGGGTTAGAAATTTAGAGATGATTTGGCTGGGACTTTCTTTCAAAAGAGCCAGACCTCTTTCACTGATTTTGAAATGGGCTCTTTTAGAAGAAATTAGGAGTTTAGCTTTTTTTAGATAAGTTCCGGCCCAACCAACTCTATTCCGAAATATGGGTTGTCGACCACTTGGCAACAGCTCCCGCAATTCCGTATCAGTTAATTCAAACTACTTTGCCAATGCATCATGGATTTCGCTTAAACTATGTTCATTGCCATCCGAGAGATACCCAAGGAACGGTAGCATTATTTCTTCATATTTAGGGATCATAGACTCCTCTTTTTTGACCCGATTAACACTCCAAATAAGCGGTTTTATCCGCTTCATTTGGCTTGTTGAAATTTAGAATATAAAAAATAAAACTCTAAACAAATCAACTCGATCTCTTAGACAAATCTATGCCGATTACCTCAATATCATCTACATTCGGATAATCTGCTGAAATCTGTCTCCAATATTTCTGAAGAGCCATGGTTAGTTCCACAAAGTTTACACTAACACCATCAAGCTCTTCCCAACTTTTCTTTTCGCCCCGATACACGAGCACAAATACACCACGATTTGATCGGTTGTCGCGCAAATAATCACCACAAAGTTGATTTTCAAGACGCTCGAAGAGCTTTGGTCCACTCCAGTTATCGGCGAGCTTTAATTCTATGGGAACAGGTTGATCAAAACCTACCCCATGAAATCTCAGGTCCGGCCTTTTGGCATCGGCCAATTCCTCTTCCTGAGGAATAGAATAGCGCCCGAATGCTTTCTCTCTAAGTTCTTTTCCGATAAACTTACGCATATCAGTTTCCAGCGTTACTGCTTTTAGAATATTTGCGATGCTACTATCCCCGTGTTCCAAATCATCTTTGAGATCAAGAATTCGAAAAATTGCAAGTTCAGCTAATTCCCTATGATTGCTGGGTGTGCACTCCAGTTTATTGTAAAATTCTCTGACATCTGAAGCTGGCCAAGGCTCCATATTTCCATCCTGTTCAGCTTTTTTCTTTGCACTCAATAAAATCCAGGACCGAGATTCTTCGTCAGGATGTAATTTGGCTATGTCACAAAGCGCTAAAAAAGACTCTTTGCCAGGAATTTGATTCAACAAATTAAACAAACTACTCCGAGCATCTTGTGCATTATCTCTCAAACCTGGTGAATAGGTTCCAGCTCCAGCCCGATTTATATCCTCTTCTCGTCGAATGTATTTGTGCATCAGCAGGTATAGTGATTTCAGGTGCTCAGGCGTTTTAAATGCTTCTCTCACATTAGCTCCTCTACTTATACGACCACCTAAAAGCTGAGTTATAAAAATCATGGAAAACAATGTTTGCTTCGCCGGATCAGTTATCTGTTTTATTTTGGTGTTTAAAGATGCAATACCGACATGAGAATCAACACCTACCCAAACGGCAAACCATCGAGCAACGTGTTCCAGTTTTTTTAAACTACGACATTTTCGAGCCGATAGCTTCTCAATTAGCTTATCCGATAAGGTTGAACCTTGAATAATTTTTAGTAGGTCGTCCAAATTAGACAGGTTTTTGGGTTCTTTTTTTAATATATCATAGATATGGCTCCCCAATTTATCCCAAGCCCACTGACCTGACCAGCTCAAGTCGCTTATGATGTAATGAGTGTCTTCTTTTTGTTGTTCTATTGACAACTCATATTTGATTTCTTGTAATAAAAATTTACATACAATATCAGAGTGCATATCATAGAGTCTATAAAACCATGTCGGAAATCCGTTCAGTTCAAAAGACGCATACTCACATGCGAGTTCAACTTCTCCAGCACTTAAATTTTCTGGCCAACCTTCGATTTCATTAGCCTCAATTTCGAGGCCTGTAAGTCCTATGATGACAGCATAGGGTGTTTGATTAAAAGGGGCGCCTTGAGACCGCACCTTAGGTTTATGATTCCGCCAAAAGGAAACAGTGCCATCTCTATAGAACCTGGCAATTTTTTCACCGTATTCTGTAATCAGTGTTTTCCAGTTGTATTCGGTCCACCTCGATGATGATCTTTTTTTATTCCGCCTATCCCGAGTCTGGTCGAATAAATAGTGTAACGGTCTTGTTAGAGTTCCAGGATTGTTTTGGAGTGCTGCTCGAATCTCGTCAAATTTGTCGTTAAGAAATTTCTTCCAATCTGCATGATATTTTTCTGTTTTTCTTCTACGGGCTTCAGCCTCCTTTTTCCACTTGGCTTCCTGCTTTTTCCAGCGGCGTTCCTCTTTGCTTTTAGGAGAAGGTCTCAAATATGAATTCAATCGTTCCGACAACTCATCATTACCCAAGACAAGTTTTTTTAATTTCATACGCCATGCCCGGGGTCTATTAGTTTCTCTATAAAGGCGAAAGGCTATTGATAACGCCACTAATTTGTTGTCGAGAAATGTTTGTCGATTAACCTCCTCAGCTACAGTCTCAAAATCACTTGCTTGAAAACGCCAGATAGACCCGAAAATAGATACCCGCCAGAAGTCTGTCAATCTCTCTCCATGCTTCTTTGCAACCCTTTCTCTCGATTTTTCTACTTCATACCAGAATAAACACCAATTCAATTCTTTCCATGAGGGGACAAGCTGTGAGAAATCAACCTTAATTTTGTTTAAGTCGTTGCTCTCGTAATCGCGTAGAGTTGTGAATTTATGTAGAATTGCAAGACTATCTATTTCAAGCGATGCAGGATGATGAGTCAAGATCAATCGTTCTACCGCTTTACATGCTGGTAATATCAACCATTTAAATTTCTCTGAAACATCGCAATACAGATGCTCGATCATCGGCGGAAGACTAAGTAAACTGTTTAAGCCGGAGACAAGTTGTGGAAGAAGTTCTATTTTAGCCGCACCTACAAGTTCTGATACCTTTTCTGTTAGAAGATCAACACTATAACGTTTCTTTGGTCCAACCTTTTCCAAGCACGCTAAGAGCCAAGTCAAAGTCTTTGCTGTCAGTTGTATTCCTTCAAGAAGTTCAGCAAGCCATTCTCGCTTCAGTTCTGATGATTCCATTAAAAAACTCTGCCGAATCTTTTCCATATCCTCGTCGGCTCCTATTGCAATAACGGCTCTAAATGCCGTCATGCGAGTATACTTTTCAGCAGTGGGCATTAGCGAAAACTTCATAGCTTCAGGTAAAGCCAATGTAAGCTGACCCAGCCATACCATACGTAGAAGAAATGCAACCAAATCTTCATTGTTCTCATACTTTCTGATCAATGCGCGTACGTCATCAGTTAAATCAGGATTTGCAAAACGTAGAACGGCTGCATAATCATGCATGGAACGACCAGTGGCTCCTTTCTCCATTTGCTCGCACACTTCGCGTAAAATATATTGGCGCACCTCCAAAGGTAGCTGGCTGGGATCACCACCTTCAAAAATAATTTCGGGTGCCACTGTACGAACTCGTTCCCTAATTTTTTCGTCCAAGATTACCAACCAAGGCAAAATTGGACGTAAGGTTGGAACAACAATTTCCAAACCATATTGATTTCGAAAAAATAGCTTTTCGATAGTGCGTCTTGATGTCTCACTCTCAAGTAATTTCGTGAACCATTCGGCTGTTAGGTACTCTCGTACTGATCGATGGTGAAAGCGAACCGTGCCATAAATTGCCTCGTCAAATATTGGCCTTGACAGCAAAGTTAATTGATCTTGGTCATCCCAATCGGGAAGCACAGATTGAACTGCTATTCCTTCAGAATTTTTTGCTCCGTCAGGAACCCTAATTGTTTGATTTTGAACCAGTGTTGTAGCTGCCGATAAAATTCTCAAACCTTCACGGGCGCGCTCTGCTGAAAGCGGATAGGTTTCTGCACGGTCTTGGTCACGCTCAACCAGCCTCAGATCAATGCTGTTTTGCATGAGCTCTAAACGGGTTCCAATCCTACCTTTGTCGATCCAATATTCAGTAAGTTCTTCTAAATC
Source organism: Desulfobacula sp. (assembly GCF_030611305.1). Classification (GTDB taxonomy): domain Bacteria; phylum Desulfobacterota; class Desulfobacteria; order Desulfobacterales; family Desulfobacteraceae; genus Desulfobacula. The sequence goes on from NZ_JAUWQB010000085.1 coordinate 6,192, forward strand.
CTGGGGGCGTGATGTAAAAGACCATGCATCAGCCCTTTCTACAGCCTCAAGGAAAGATTTGGCATCTTCAATCCCTCTATCTTTGGCAAATACCTCAATTTGTTCAGACGTTAAATCATCAAATGAAACTATCTTAAAAGTAGATTTGTCTCTGTCGTTCGCTTTTGTTTCGGTCTGCAATCTTCCTTCGGGGTCAGGTTCAGCCTGCAAATCACTTTCTGATGAGATAGGTGCAACATAAGGGAATTGGTTTGTACAATACGAAAGATCTGATAAAGGTCGCCATGCTGTTGTTCGACCAGTTATAATAATATGCGTCCAGTCTTTGACATTATTAATTCTCCTGCTTAATTTTCGAATCGCAAGTTCAAAATCACGTGGATTTCGAAGCCTGGCTTCGTCTATCGAGTCTAATAGAAGCCACCCCTCCTCACCAGATATCAGCCAGTCTTCAAAAGCCTCAAAAGTTCCTACTTCAAAAGCGTCCTCGAAATCCAAAGGGATGTTTTCTAACCGAAGGAAGAAAGCTGGTTTCCCCTGCTCTCTAAGCATACGAGCAACGTTCTGAATTTCATAGGTTTTGCCAGAACCATCTTCTGACAAAATTATTAGACGATACTCTTTGATGAGACCGGGCCAGCTTAGACGCTCTCCGGTACCTAATAGTCGGCTGATATCTGAGTCATCGTTCTCAATGCCAGTTTTTGACAATTCATGAAAGGTTCTATTGAGTTCGATAAACTTGCAGCTTAAATTGAAGTTAGTTGTTTGTTTCATCTCATTTGCTTTTTCTATATCAGGTTTTCGTGTAAAAGAATCCTTCACAAAACATTTATTTTTAACAAGTAATTAACCGGTTGTCCGCATATTATTCAAATTATTAATAATCAACCGCATATCTTTAAAATATGGGGCATATCTGACTATGTAAATTAAAAGAAATCTGAATCAAAATATCGTATCAATATCTCTGAATTCTGTAAAGAAATTTCAACAAAATAAACTGGCTACATAATTGGAGACACAGATTATTTTAGAAGACTCAGTTCCATTCATTTTTTTTACACGTCTTGATTTAATCTTACCGAGGAGGCCGGGTTAACGCAAAACAACCATTTTAAAACTTGTGTTTTTTATGAATATTTTTTCTTTTACATGCTATTGCACTGGCTGAAGAGTTGCATAATATTGATTTTTATGGTTTATCACAGTCATGAAAAAAAGATTTTATTCTTCAAAAAAACTCTATAAAAAACCAGAAAACCGGCCGGACATAAAACCAATGAAGCCGGGTTCTGACAAATCTTTAAGACATGTATTTGAAAAGATAGGAACCCCGGATCAAAATCGATTCACACCCGACCCGTTTCAAATTCAAGCCCTTAAAGCAATAAAGCAATCTGATTGCCTTGTCACAGCCCCCACAGGTGCCGGAAAGACATGGATCGCTGAACAGGTTGCCCGGAAAATAATGCAACAGAAAGGAAAGGTCTGGTACGCTACACCTCTAAAGGCTTTGACCAATTCCATCCATGCCCAGTTTTCAAAGCTTTTCGGTAAAGAAAATGTCGGCATTCTTACGGGTGATATTAAGGAAAATCCAGATGCCGCAATTGTTATCGGTACTACGGAGATCTTACGAAATCAGCTTTATGATGCCATGTATACCGGTGAAAATTTAACCTTTGATCTGATTATTCTGGATGAAGCCCACTTTCTTGGAGACGAACAGCGAGGCGTGGTCTGGGAAGAAATCATGATCTATCTTCCCGTTCGAATTCCTTTGCTGTTACTTTCGGCAACCATTGGAAACCCTTTTCAGATCGCAAAATGGCTTGAATCCATCCGGGGTAAAAGATGTCATGTCATTGAAAACCATGACCGGCCAGTCCCTCTTTTCCCTCTTTTTATGCACCCTTCAGGAACCCTTTTCCCTTTAATGGGACCTCCTGCCAAAGGCCAGAAACAAAAACTTCATAAAAAAGTCTTTAAATTTGCAAATGCAAAAAACAGGCCCTTGATGTCACATACAAGACAACTTCCCCCATTTGCAGACATCCTTAACATCCTGGACAGATATCATTTGCTGCCGGCCATCTTTTTTTTAAAATCAAGAGCCGAATGTGATCAGGCCATAAAACTTTGTAATTCAAATTTATTATCTAAAAATCCAGAAAAAAAAGAGGCCCTGCGTCACAGGATCAATGAACTGGTATCAGGGAATCCTCATCTGGCAGATCACAAACATCGATCCTTTCTTGAACAGACAGCCACAGCATCCCACCACAGCGGTCATCTTCCTGCATGGAAGGTGGTGGTTGAAACCCTTATGGCAGGAGGGCTTTTGGATGCCATGTTTGCGACATCCACAGTGGCGGCAGGGGTTAATTTTCCTGCACGGTCCGTGGTCGTCCTTAATTCCGACCGGTTTAACGGGGTTGAATTCATGGGATTAACCCCCAGTGAATTTCAACAGATGTCAGGAAGAGCCGGGAGAAGAGGCATGGATAATATTGGATTTGCCATTGTTTTGCCTGGCAGATTCATGGATTTAAATTATGTCGCAAAATTAATCAATTCCCCTCCCCTAGATATTGAAAGCCAGATCACCATCAATTTTTCCATGGTATTAAACCTGTTGATGTCCCATAATCCTGATCAGATAAAACTGCTTCTTGAAAAATCATTTGCATCACATTTGATCCTGTCAGGTAAAAAAAAGGGGGGAAAAGCAAGGAAAAAATTCGGCACAGGCCTTGAACTTCTCTGGAATGATTTTATTGACCATATGGACTTTATGGCCGAAGAAAATTTTGTTACAGATGACGGAAAACTTACTGAGGATGGCCTCTGGGCTTCAAAGCTGAGACTTGACGCTCCGCTTCTGGTTGCCCAGAGTATCAGAAGAAATCTCTTGCCACAGACTGATCCTGCTTTATTGGCTGCCATTATTGCTTCCTTTGTCAATGAAAAAGAATTTACAGATGATCCGTTATACAATAAAGCCCTGCCCAAACGCTTAAAGGAAGCCTTTCTGGATGCAAGAAAAGGATTAAAACCCTTTGCCATTAAGCTTTTGGAAAAAGGCTTTGATGCCCCCAATCTGTTTATTCAGCCAAGCCTGCTGATCTATCTCTGGGCTCATGATGAACCATGGGAAGATATAGTCATTCAGTCAGATTTTGCAGAAGGAGATTTTGCTCGATTGATTTTAAGAACCGGTGAAAACTTAAGGCAGATATCAAAATTGGAAGAAAACTTTCCTGTTATTGCCAAAACGGCAAGAGATGCGATAGATTGTATATTGAAAGAACCGGTTGTGACATTTTCCAATAAAACTTAAACCCAGAATTAAAGGAGAATATAATGAAACAGATTTTTTCAAAAAAAGCCCCTGCCGCCATTGGCCCGTACTGCCATGCAATTGTTCATAACGACATGGTATTCTGCTCCGGTCAGATCCCCCTTGATCCTGAAACCATGGAGATTGTGGGGACCCATATTGAAGCACAGACAGCCCAAGTCATGAAAAATATTGAGACTGTATTATCAGAAGTTGGTACAAGTCTGGATAAGATCGTAAAAGCCACCATCTTTTTGGATACCATGGATGATTTTTTGGGGATGAACAAAGTATATGAGGCATGTCTTGCGGGCCACAAACCTGCAAGATCCGCATTTGAAGTGGGAAGGCTGCCAAAAGACGCCCTTATCGAAATAGAATGCATTGCTGTTATTGAATAAGGAGTTGTAAGAAATGACCCAAGATACAAAAAAAGTGATCTATTCCATGATCAATGTAAGTAAATTCCATGGTCAAAAACAGGTGCTCAAAGATATTTCCCTGTCCTATTTTTACGGAGCAAAAATCGGAGTCCTGGGGTTAAATGGCTCTGGTAAAAGTTCGTTGTTAAAAATATTGGCTGGCCTTGATACTGAATTTCCCGGCGAGACAATCCTTTCCAAAGGATTGACCGTGGGTTTACTTGAACAGGAACCCCTTGTTGACAGCCAGAAGACGGTTAGACAGATTGTTGAAGAAGGGGTTAAAGAGACCGTTGCTCTGTTAAATGAATATGAGAAAATCTCAGAAGAATTTGCCAATCCCATGTCTGATGATGAGATGGACAAGCTCATCGAAAAACAGGGAAAAATCCAGGAAAAGCTGGATCACATGGATGCCTGGGACCTTGATTCCAAGCTGAAAATGGCCATGGATGCATTGCGGTGTCCCGCCGGGGATACGCCGGTCAATATAATTTCGGGTGGTGAAAAAAGACGGGTTGCCCTTTGCAGGCTGTTACTGCAAAAACCTGACATTCTCTTACTGGATGAGCCCACCAACCATCTTGATGCCGAATCTGTGTCCTGGCTTGAAGAACATTTAAGCCGGTATGAAGGAACTGTTATTGCCGTCACCCATGACCGGTATTTTCTGGACAATGTAGCCGGATGGATTCTTGAGCTGGACCGCGGAGAAGGAATCCCCTGGAAAGGCAATTATTCTTCATGGCTTGATCAAAAACAAAAACGGCTGGCCACTGAGCAGAAATCAGATTCCAAACGTCAGCAAACCCTTCAAAGGGAACTTGAATGGATCAATATGTCTCCCAAAGGCAAACGGTCCAAATCAAAGGCCAGGATCAAGGCCTACGAGGAGCTTTTAAAAAAGGATGTCAAAGACCAGGAACAGACTATGGAAATATTCATTCCGCCAGGTCCAAGACTTGGAGAAAAGGTCATTGTGGCTAAAAATATTTCCAAGGCTTTTGAAGACAAGCTCTTGGTCGAGAATATGAACTTTGTCATCCCCCCGGGCGGAATCGTTGGTGTTGTCGGACCCAATGGAGCCGGTAAAACCACACTCTTCAACATGATCACGGACAAAGAAAAACCCGACTCGGGAACAATTGAACTGGGTCAGAGTGTCAAGATTGCCTATGTGGATCAGGAAAGAGATACTCTTGATCCTGACAAAACGATTTTTGAAATAATTTCGGATGGAAATGATAAAATGCTCATTGGCGGCAGAGAATTAAACTCAAGGGCCTATGTGGCAAAATTTAATTTTTCCGGATCTGACCAGCAAAAAAAGGTGAAAGACATCTCCGGAGGTGAAAGAAACCGGGTCCATCTGGCCACCATGCTGAAGCAGGAAGCCAACCTTTTGTTATTGGATGAGCCCACCAATGATCTGGATGTCAACACCCTGCGGGCATTGGAAGAAGCCCTGGAAAACTTTGCCGGATGTGCCGTTATTATCAGCCATGACAGATGGTTCCTGGACCGTATTGCCACTCATATCCTGGCCTTTGAGGGAGACAGTCAGACTCTGTTTTTTGAAGGATCATATTCCGATTATGAAAAAGACCGAAAAAAACGACTTGGGATAAAGGCGGGCCAACCAACCCGGATAAAATACCGGCAACTCACCAGGTGATGATTTAATTTGAAACCATCCATATTAAATAAAGGGATCGCGCAAATCCATATTGCCGTTTTCCTTTTCGGATTTGCAGGGCTTTTCGGCAAGTTTTTGTCCTGCAGCCCCCTTTATATTGTCCTTGGAAGAACCTTTTTTGCTTCCATTGCACTCTTTATATTTTCACGATTTTTTTCAAAAACCGTATTGTTTGCTTTTGGTAAAAAAGAAATTTCCTTTTTCATTTTCCAGGGAATCCTTCTGGCGGTTCACTGGTGGAGCTTCTTTCTTTCCATTCAGATTTCAAGTGTGGCTGTGGGGCTTGTCACCTTTTCCACATTTCCTTTATTTGTGACGTTTTTAGAACCCCTGTTTTTCAAAGAAAAGCTGAAAACAATAGATATTTTTATCGCCGGTGCTGTTTTTGTCGGCATTTTTCTTGTTATCCCGAATTTTGATTTTTCAAACAATATCACCAAAGGCGGATTTTTCGGGATCATTTCCGGATTTACCTTTGCACTCTTATCCCTTGTAAACAGGAGAAATGCGAGAATCTCCGATTCTATTGCCGTGGCATTTTATCAAAACCTTTTTGCAGCCATCTTTTTGATTTTGCCAATCTCAACCCTGCAAGTTGAACCTCCGCAACTCTCCGATCTTCCCAACCTCATCTTTTTAGGCGTTGTTTGCACAGCCCTTGCCCATACATTATTTATAAAATCACTGACCTTTATAAGGGCACAAACCGCAGCCGTCATTGCAGGGCTTGAACCGGTTTACGGAATCATTCTTGCTTTTTTCATGCTCAATGAAATACCCCAGGCAAGAACCCTTGTTGGAGGTTTGATTATCATCGGCACAACCATTCTTGCAGGCCGCCTAAGTAGTGAACACTAGCCCTTCCGGAGAATAAAAAGCCCTTTAATACCTTCCTAAAATTCTAAGATTTTCCGATCTCTCCTGAAGTTTTACCATGACAGGTGCAAGGTCAGGATGTTCAATATCAGCTTCAATATCTACATAGAACATGTATTCCCAAGGCTTCCCAAGCATGGGGCGTGATTCCAGTTTGACGAGATTGATCTGATATTCTGAAAACACCTTCATCACTTCAAATAACGCTCCGGGTTTATTGCCGGTGGAAAAAATGATGGATGTTTTGTTCACTTTTCTATGGCCTTTGATCTCTTTGGCAATGATGGCAAACCGTGTGTAATTCCTTGGATTGTCTTCAATAGACTCTTCAAGGATATTCATATTAAAAATCTTTGCCGCCATGGTTGATCCGATGGCCGCAGCATGTTTGTCATCGGAATCCTTGACATGCCTCACTGCACTGGATGTGGCCTTTACAGGGACCAGTTCAATATCAGGATATTGATCCAGATAATTTTTGCATTGTGAAAATGCCGGTGGCGGCGCAAGGATTTTTTTAATATCATTCTTTGAAACATTTTCATGGACAATTAAAGCATGTTTAATCCTTATAGTAATCTCTCCGATTATTTTGAGATCATATTCCTGGAGCAGATCAAAATTCTCATGGATGGACCCGGAAAGAGAATTTTCCAACGGGATAACGCCATATTGGCAGTTTCCGGTTTGAACAGCATGAAAAATATCTTTAAATGTTTTCATTGGAACAGGGGTGACCTCTTCGCCGAAATAACCAAGGCTTGCCTTATGGCTGTAAGCACCATACTCGCCAATAAAGGCGGCCGTATTTGAATCATCGGCTTTGGTATTATTGATCATTTCTGATTTTTTCAAATAATCAAAATCAAGCTGTTTGCCGACAACCGGTGCAATCACATAGATATCCCGTGTCAATTGACCGAATTGTTCCGGATAAAGGCTCTGGGGCCCGTCTGAAAGCGCATGGTCCGGGTCGTTGTGAACCTCAATCATAAGGGCATCCGCCCCTGCTGCCACGGCAGCCCTTGCCATGGGACTCACTTTTTCCCTGATACCGGTTGCATGACTTGGATCAATGATAATGGGCAGATGGGTCAATTGTTTCAGGACCGGAATGGCGGATAGATCCAATGTATTTCTTGTATAAGGCTCAAAGGTTCTGATGCCTCTTTCACAAAGAATAACATTGTTGTTGCCCCCTGCCATAATATATTCTGCAGACATCAGCCATTCCTGGATTGTAGAGGCAAGTCCCCTTTTCAGCACAACCGGTTTATCCATGCGACCGACACATTTTAAAAGCTCAAAATTCTGCATGTTACGGGCACCGATCTGAACCACGTCAACATATTTCATCATCAAATCCGCCTGGGACACAGATGTGATTTCCGTGACCACTCCAAGTCCTGTCTTTTCCCTGACATCGGCCAGAATTTTCAAGCCCTCTTCTTCCAGTCCCTGAAAGGAGTATGGCGAAGACCTGGGTTTATATGCACCCCCCCGAAAGAGAACAGCACCATATTTTTTAACCTCTTTTGCAATGGTCATGGCCTGGTCATGGCTTTCAACGGCACAGGGCCCTGCCACAATGACAATCCGGTCTGCCCCCACTACAACATTCCCGATTTTCACCTTGGTATCTTCTGATTTAAACTCCCGGCTGACAAGCTTATAGGATGTTGTTATCGGGACAACATCAGCAACCCCGTCTATTTGTTTAAATTCATCCAGGCTCTTTTTGGTTTTGCCGATGATTCCGATTATATTTCTGCCGGCATCCGTGATTTCACGTGTGATACACCCTTCATCGGAAAGCATGTTTTTAATTTTGTCTTTCTGATTTTGAGTCATGTTGCTTTCAAGTACAAGAATCATTTTCTCCCCCTATTAAATTACATAAAAAAAGGCCCCGGGAAATCTTTCCGGGGCCTGAAAACTAAAAAACCCCGGGTGGTTTATATGTCCACCCGGGGTCTTATTTAACTAAGAAATAAAACGTCACACCGGATGAACGCTCCTAAAAAAGAAAAAGAAGCGTCCAAAATTAAATATGTTTATGTGTGTCATTTTATTCATTTTTTAACCAAAATTTTTAAACACACTACAGATAATTTCAATTCTTGTCAATATCAAAAATTATCAGTAAATATCCTGGCCCTGAGGGCCAGGCTTTGGGTTTACCCCTGGAAGGGGATTAGTATGCCTTGGCCCCCTAAAGGGGCAAGGAGAGTTGTCGCCCACT
>NZ_JAUWQB010000096.1 GCF_030611305.1 Desulfobacula sp.
CAATCTCTCATAGGTTCTTCCTCTCTTCTCCCTTTGGAGCTTTCCCGGGGAAGAACCTTTATCACATTTTTTCCACGCCGGAACGGTAAAACCTTTTAGGGTCGCTCGGGCATAGCCCGAGGTTTAATTTAAAACAATTAATTTCTGCAATTTTTATGCCATAAATTAAGGAAGGGGAGAGCGTTAAAGGTTTTGTTCAGCCTTGATAATGGCTAAAAGACCGTTATGAAGATTTTGAATGATCCTGGATTCTGAAATCCCTAATCTTTGGCGATTACTGATATCAAACACCGCATGTCTGATCTTTGTTTTTTCCCCGCCGGTTCCCCGGATTTGGAGATTATATGTCCGAACAAGATCATGGAGAAGGTCTTTATTTCGTTCAAGTTTTTCAAGCCGGATGTGTACGCCGGCCCTCATGGATGTGCCGATGTTTGTGGGACAGGATGTCAGATACCCGTATGTCTTATCCCGGGAGAAATCAAGGTTTTGGTTTAATGTCGGAAGCGCTCTGGAAAGGCGGTTATAAACACTTGAAATATCTGATGTCCTTTCCAGGCTGATGATCCTTAAGTGATCTTCTTCATTAACCCAGACCATAAATCGTTTGTCAAAAGAGTGAAATATGCCCCTGCATTTGGGAAAATCAGAATTGATTCCTGCTGCATCCTGAAACCGGTCTCCTTTCTGGAACCACAAGTTTTCCTTTTTAAGCCGTTTCAATTCTTTTTCATCAATAGATTCAAAGGAATAATATTTCCCTCTAAGATCATCCTTTAACCGATCCAAAGCTGAAACAATTTTTTTTTCAAGTTTGCGGCGTTGGGATAAGGAGATGTGACAGGGAAAACTGAATCCTTTCAGGTTCCGGGCAACTCTTATCCGTGTAGACCTAATATATTTTTCTTCCGGATCAAGGCTGGGAAGGATAAGCCGGCTGATATCCGGTTTATGTTTTTTATTTTTTGAAAATTCATGGTATTCACAAATGATCGGATCAAAAAGCAGCGAAAAGGTTTTATAGGATTGGGCATCTCCGGCATAAACACCAATGGAACTGTCTGAATTTTTTATCCCTGAATTGATGGCCTGCGCCAGGGTAAATCCTGAATCAGTCTTCTGGTGTTCAAGGGCATTAAAAATTTTTAACGACAAATATTTTTTTACAAGGCAATTGGATTTTTTAGAAAAAAAAGATGGATTCAAAAGCAGTTAACTTTCGTAAGAGGAAGACTGGGAAGAGATGCCTCGTGCAAGTGTTGTCTGGATTTTATCCAGAACAAGACAGTCTGTATGACATTTTGGAAGTTTTGATTTTCTTTTACAATTGAGGCACGGGCTTTTGATTAAATACCCGATCTCAAAGTCAAACAGGTCTCTGTTGATGATAGTTTCCATAGCAAAATTATTTTATAATTTTCAATTAAAATCTCTATATATCAATTGCCGGAAGAATCGTCAATATTTGCGTTGCTCTTGTGTGAAGAAATATTTTTTGCCTTGTCAGACGATTAAACAAATGATAAATCAAAAAGACTATTGAATCTATAATATGCATAGGAAGGGTTAAATATTTGTGGCTGAATCAAGATTTGCAGAGCTGAAAGAAAAGGAAAAGGAGGCAAGAAGACAGATTGTCATTGAATCTGCTTTGGTACTTTTTGCAAAAAAACCGTTTTATGAAGTGGGCATGCGGGAAGTGGCCGATGAAGCAGGTATTTCTCCCGCAACCATTTATAGATATTTTTCAAGCCAGGAAGAACTCTTTAATGAAGCGTTTCTCCAGGATATTTCTTCTGCCAGTAAAACATTTAAATCAATGGTGCTCAAGGATAAACCGGCAAGCATTGAAGAGTTTGCCATAAAATTTGTTGATCACCTTATTGAAAATGAGTCCACGTTTCAGATGATGACATATCTGATGCTGAAAAACAATTTGGCAAATCCTGTTATGGGCAAGTTTGATTCGGTCACCAAAATCTCTTTTGATCTTTTTGAACAGCTTCTGGTAAGACACGGTGTAAAAAAAGAGAATGCAAGGATGTATTCCCATTCATTTATTGCATCGATAACGGGTATTTTAATGACGTTTCGCCATTATCCGTTAAAGAATAAAAAGGCTATTAGGAATCATATTATAAAAGTGATAAAGATCACTTCATCCCTTTACACTGATCAACTGATAAGCAAGTAAGAAATTAAGGCTTATTCCGTACTTGCTTCATTTCTTGATACTTTAGTTACCAAATACTATATTAATTAAAATTTATTATTAAAAAAATTGTTTTTTGTCAGGGTTTATTATGTGTAAATCTATAATATGGGCATAAAGGATTATGGAACAGATCAAAGAATCAATAGAGAAAAATCATCTGTTAATCAGCAGTATCCGAAATGAGATCTCAAAGGAACTTGTGGGACAGGAAAAGTTGGTGGACAGTCTTTTGACAGGACTTTTAACTGGAGGCCATGTCCTTATTGAAGGGGTCCCCGGGCTTGCAAAAACGAGTGCAGTAAAAGCCCTGGCGTCTGCTGTACAGGCGCAGTTCAAGCGAATCCAGTTTACCCCGGATCTTCTTCCGGCTGATTTGACCGGTACTGAAATTTATCGCCCCAAAACATCTGATTTTATTACGAGAAAAGGGCCTTTGTTTAACAATATTATCCTGGCAGATGAAATCAACAGGGCGCCTTCCAAGGTCCAGTCCGCACTCCTGGAAGCCATGGAGGAAAAGCAGATAACCATAGGAGACCAAACCTATCCGTTGCCTTCTCCTTTTCTGGTTCTTGCCACCCAGAATCCCATCGAACAGGAGGGGACTTATTCTTTGCCTGAAGCCCAGGTGGACCGGTTTATGCTTAAAGTGCGGGTTGACTACCCCGACAAGTCTCAGGAACTCGAGATTCTTAAAAAGAACAGCTTTCAAAAGCCCGAGGCCATAAAGGCGGTCATCAATTGTGACCAGCTTGCCGCTATGAGTGAATTGATCGATCAGATCTATGTGGATGAAAAACTCAAAGAGTATATTGTAGACCTGGTGTTCAGCACGCGGCAGCCGGAGAAATACGGGATGGATGTGGCCGAATATATCGAGTATGGTGCATCTCCAAGGGCCACTATTTTCCTTGCAAAAGCCGCTCGGGTAAATGCATTTTTATCAGGCAGGGCTTATATCACACCCCAGGATATCAAGCTTGTGGGGCCGGATGTATTGAGGCACAGAATTATTTTAAGTTTTGAAGCAGAGGCAGAAGATATCTGTTGTGACGATATCATCCAGACTGTTTTTGATTCGGTTGAAGTACCCTAAGGGAAGCAGCATCAGATGATCCCGGCGCATATTATTAAGAAGATAAAGCGGATACACATTAAATCCAGCCGCACGGTAAACAGTATCATGGCAGGACAGTATAAATCCGTATTCAGAGGCTCGGGTATTGAGTTTGAAGAAGTCAGGGAGTATTGCCCGGGAGATGATGTTAAAACACTGGACTGGAAAGTTTCGGCAAGGCTTGGCAAGCCCTTTGTAAAACTTTACAAGGAAGAGCGCGAAAGCATAGTCATGCTGCTGATTGACATGAGTTCATCTTTGAAGTTCGGGACATTTTCGGGGCCAAAACTCGAGAGAGCCGCCGAGGTGGCATCGGTTCTTGCGTTCAATGCCATTAAAAACAGTGATAAAGTGGGGGCGATTTTTTTTACGGACCGGGTTGAAAAATATATACCGCCTAAAAAAGGGTCCAGCCATATCTGGCGGGTGATCAAGGAGATATTTACTTTTTCACCCCAGGGAAAAGGAACTCATATATCGGCAGCCCTGGACTATCTGGCAAAAATATCCAAGAAAAGATCTTTTGTCTTTGTCCTGTCCGACTTTCTGGATGATGGCTATTTGAAAAGTCTGAGAACTATTCGGCAACGACATGAGGTCATTGGGGTAATGATATATGATAAAGGGTCGTTCCAACTTCCTTTAAAAGGAATTATCACCCTGTCTGATTTTGAAACCTCCAATGAATTGGTTTTTGATGGATTTAATAAAAAGATCCGGGAAGAATTTACATCCAGAAAGCGGTCACACTACAAAAAAATATTGAGTATTTTTTCCAAAGCCAAAAGTGATGTGATCGAACTTGAAGCCGGGGCTTCCGTATCTGATACCTTGCTGCAATATTTTAGATTCAGGGAGAGGCGGTTGAGGTAAATGCAGGACATCCATGACATAAGACCCCCGGTCCAGGTTGGTTTTGATCCGATGCTGTTTAAAATCATCCTAATGGTGTTGGGGGGAATCCTTGTTTTAGTGGTTCTGTTTTTTTTGATAAGAAAATGGTTAAAAAAAAGAAAACAACCTAAGGGCCTGAAATATCTTCCCGAACCCATGGCACCGTATGAAGCCGCGTTAAAGGAGCTCGAATTTCTCTTTCAAAAAGAAATGGTTGATCCAAGACTCTTTTATTTTGATTTGACAGCCGTCCTGCGACAATATATCGGCCGCTCCTATAACATCAATGCCATAGAGATGACATCACAGGAGTTTGTCAAACGCATCAACCGGCTTACCCTTGATAAAGCGGTAAAAAGAGATATTGCAAGGTTTTTCAAATTGTCCGATCCTTTCAAATATGCCGGGACTGTCCCTGAAAAAGACCAGGTAAAAGAAGATCTCTTATTTATCAAAGAAAAGATTCATCAAATAGAAAAAGACCTGATAAAACTTAAGGAAAAAGAAGAGGAGGCTCAATAATGTTCAGGTTTGCCTCTCCTTTGTTTTTATTGTTGCTTTTTGTGGTTGTCCTTGTCTGGTTCCTAAAGCTTAGAAAGAAAAGCGCCAGCCATATCAAGGTATCCTCGTTAAAAGGCGTTGAACCGCTTTCTCAATCTTTTATGGTGACGCTCTCAAGACTGGTGCCTTTTTTAAAAATAATAGCTCTGATTCTTTTGATTCTTGCCCTTGCAAGACCCCAGTGGGGGGATAAAAAAATAAACGTGACCACAGAAGGAGTTAATATTATTCTGGCCCTTGATCTTTCTGAATCCATGCGGGCCCTTGACTTCAAAAAGGACAAAAAGATTGTAACACGGCTTGAGGCGGTGAAAACTGTGGTCCGGGAGTTTATCATGAAACGGGAAGGGGACCGTATCGGCATGGTCGTCTTTGGATCAAATGCCTTTACTCAGTTGCCTCTGACCCGGGATTATAACACCATTGCCTTTATTCTGGACAGGCTGAAAATCGGAGCGGCAGGACCCAGAACAGCCATTGGAGATGCCATTGGAATTTCATTAATGCGGCTTGAAGATATTCAGAGCAAATCCAATATTATTATTCTGTTAACAGATGGGAAAAGCAATTCAGGGGAACTTTCCTGGCAGGATGCAACAAAGATTGCCGCCCAGAGAAAAGTGAAAATTTACACCATCGGGGTAGGAACAAAAGGAGAAGCCCCGTTTCTTGTGGATGGCCTGTTTGGCAAACGGTATGTGTATCAAAAAGTGGATGTGGATCTTACTGCCTTGAAAACAATTGCTAAGGAAACACAGGCCGGGTTTTTTGAAGCCGGGGACTTAAAATCCCTTGGGCAGATTTATGAGATGATCAACCGGCTTGAAAAAACAAAGGTGGACGTTGAAAAATGGGTGGAGTACAAGGAATTGTATCCCGGGTTGCTCATGGCCGGCCTGATCATTCTTCTTATTAATATTGTTTTGAGTAATACAAGGTTTTTAAGGATACCGTAAATGAAACTTGCCAATCCATATCTGTTGAATTTATTATGGGCTTTAATCCCGGTGTTCGGTATGATGGTATATGGTATTTTGAAAAGAAAAAGAATACTTTTCGGATTTGCTAAGGCGAACATGTTCTCTTTAATTGTTCCGGGGTTTGATCCCAAAAGAAGATGGATAAAGGCCGTTTTGATCACCATTGGTTCCGGGTTTGCTATCGTTGCCCTGGCAGGGCCGCAACTGGGATACAAATGGGAAAAGACAACGCAAAAAGGGGTGGATATCATGATTGCCCTTGACTGCTCGAAAAGTATGCTGGCACAGGACATTAAACCCAACCGGCTTGAGCGGGCAAAAAGAGAAATTATTGATCTGTTGCGCATGATGAAATCCGACAGGGCAGGGCTTGTGGCATTTGCAGGACGTGCTATCCTCCAGTGCCCTCTAACCCTTGACCATGAAGCATTTAATATTTTTTTAAAGGTTCTGGAACCCGGGTTTCTGCCGGTTGGCGGAACCAATCTCGATGCAGCTATAAAGACATGTTATGATGGTTTTGAAAAAGAGTCTGATACCCAGAAAGCCATCATTGTTATTACGGATGGAGAAAGTACCTCGGGTAATGTGGAAGAGGCAGCTAAAGAGATGGCCAAGCAGGGAATTAAAATATTCAGTATCGGGGTCGGAGATCTTCAGGGCGCACCCATACCCGATGAAAGCGGCGGGTTTAAAAAGGATATATCCGGCAATATTATCCTTTCAAAGGTGGATGAAAAGGGTCTTGAAAAACTGGCCACAATAACGGGTGGAGCCTATGTAAGGTCCGTAGCCGGGGATATGGATCTTGATCTGATTTATAAGGACAGGATCCTTGGGACCATGGAACGAAAGACCCTTACATCAGGGAAGAAAAAAGTCTGGGAAAACAGGTATCAATGGTTTCTTTTTCCGTGTCTGGTTTTATTGCTGATAGAATTCATTTTGTCTTCAAAAAAGAAATTAAAAGGATTGTTTATATTTGTTTTTGTGTTTGGCGCCGGCTTTTTTGTTTTTCAGAATGGACCTGCTTATGCAAAAACGGTTTCTTCCAGTGTCAAACAGGGAATACAAGCCTTTGACGAGCAAAACTATGAACAGGCTAAAAAGCATTTTATTGATGCCCAGCTTGAGAATCCGGAAAACGCAAAGCTTTATTATAATATTGGCGCGGCTGCCTATATGAATAAAGAGTATGAACAGGCTAAAAAAAATTTCATGCAGGCTGCAAAAATAGAGGATATCAAGCTGCGCCATGATGCACGGTATAACCTTGCCAACACAGACTATCGAATGGGGAATCTTGATGATGCCATCAAAGGGTATGAAAATATCTTAAAAGAATTTCCCGAGGACAAGGAAGCAAAAGAAAACCTGGAGTTTGTCAAACAAAAAAAGCAGGAGCAGCAGCAAGAAAAATCGAAATCCGATAAAGACAAGGATGACAAAGAGAAAAAAGAAGGACAAGGCAAGCAGGAAGAGCAAAGCCAGGATAAAAATCAGGATAAGAAAGAGCAGAACAAGGATTCTAAACAAGACAAAAAACAGCCGGAAGAACAAAATCAGCAGGAAGATAAATCTGAGGAAATACCATCTCAACCCCAGGAGAACAAGAATGCAGTCCCTGAAGAAAAACGGCCTGAACAGTCAAATAAGAATATGGAAAATATGCTCAACAGGCTTGAAGACAAACCTGGAAAAGCAATGATGCCTGTGTTACAGAAACAATATGTTGAAAAAGACTGGTAATAATATGAATCTGAAAAGAATTTTTTTCATCTCAATAGTGTTGCTAATGACAATATCTGCGACCGGTTTTTGTTTTGATGTTACTTCCCATGTGGACAAAACCAGGATTTCTAAGGATGACTCTATCTTTTTAAAGGTGGAGGTCAATGGCGGGAAAGCAGACCTGGATTTTTCCATGGTCAAGGATTTCAAGGTGATATCCCGTGGGTCTTCTTCAAGTTATAATTATATTAATGGCAAATCCGAAAGAAAGGCAACCTATCAATATGTTTTGATTCCGCTATCAAAAGGGGAATTGAAGATTCCTGCCA
The DNA here is from genome assembly GCF_030611305.1 of Desulfobacula sp. GTDB lineage: Bacteria > Desulfobacterota > Desulfobacteria > Desulfobacterales > Desulfobacteraceae > Desulfobacula. Next base: position 7,828 of record NZ_JAUWQB010000096.1, read on the forward strand.
TAAAGGCCACAAGGGATGGCCAAACAGCCTTTACCAGGGAAATTGTCATCCATGTATCAGGCCGGGTGGTGGAAACCGATGATATCAAGGCATTGTTTGCCAGGGCTGATGTAGCAGACACCCGCCTTTTTGTGGGGCAGCAGACGGTCTATACTTTGAAATTTTTCACTTCAAAAAAATTGTCAGGTTTGGGGTTTGAAACTCCGCCTGAATTTAATGATTTTTCATCAAAGCCATTTGAAAAGGAAAAAAGCTATACCCTGAACATTAAGGGTATCCTTTACAATGTCTCCGAGGTCAACTATGTCATTATCCCTGCCAGGCCGGGAACGTTCAATATTGATCCTGCAGTTCTGATAGCCAGGGTGATGGTGAAATCAAATCGTGATCCGCGCTTCGATTCTTTTTTTAATGACTCATTTTTTTCATCTAACAGCTTTAAACCCATACGGGTGGTTTCAAATTCGGTCAAAATTGAAGTTTCCCCTGTTCCCCCATATCAGGGTCAAGGTAAGTTTTCAGGTCTTGTTGGTCGTTTTGGTATTGAGGGAAATATGGATAAAACAAATCTTAAAGCCGGGGAGTCGGCTACGCTCACCATTAAAATTTCAGGATCAGGAAATATTATGGATGCAAGCCTTCCTGAAATTGACCTGAATGACGAGGCATTTAAAGTATATGATGATAACCCGGTTGAAACCATTCATCTGACAGAGGCTGGATATGAGGGTGTTAAGATATTCAAGAAAGCCATTGTCCCTGTTAATCCTGGGAAATATGTGATCAAACAGGTTCCCCTGATCTATTTTGATGTGGACAGAAAAGCTTATCAAAAGGTTTTAACCGATGAAATCAAAATTGATGTTATCCCGTCTGAAGAAAGGCACCTTGCCGTCAAACCATTGAATCGAACAACGGATAAATCCGTTGTTAAACAAGAGGTCTCCCTTGTCAATAAAGATATTCTGGAAATAAAAGAGGGGCTTGCGGTGTTGGAAGATTACAGGGAAATTAATCCTTTCTTCTTTGTTTTATTGTTGTCGATGCCTGCAATCTTGTTTTCAGGGGTTAAACTTTTTACCATGGTTACAAAAAAGGAATTATCTGTTGAAAAGGTAATGGAAGAAAAGGCAAGGCATCATTTAAAACAGGCCCGGAAAATGGGCAGTGAGGAAAAAGGCTTCCTGGGGCATCTTTATTCAAGCCTGGTGGCCCTCATCCTGGCCAAAGGGGGAAAAAGGGGTGAAACCGTCACGATAAAAGAAGCCCAAACCATTTTAACCAGGGCCAATGTGGATAACATCCGAATAGACCAGATCACCCATCTGCTTGAAACAATTGAATCTGTTCGATTTGGTGGAAAGCAAATCGATGAAAACAAAGCAAAAGAGCTTTTGTCAAAGACAAAACAGGTAATGAAACTGCTTTGTTTTGCATTGGTTTGTCTGGGGGTGTTTTCTTTTGTCCCGCAAAAAGCAATGGCTGATTCCACAGCCACATTTATAGACGGGATTAAAAATTACAAGGCCGGTCATTTCAAAGAGGCAGCCGGAAAGTTTGAAGCGGTCGCAAAAAGCCCTATCAAGAATCCATATCTTTTTTATAACATTGCCAATGCATATCTGAAAGCCAATGATATCGGTCATGCCGTTTTATGGTATGAAAGAGCAAAGGTTTTGGCCCCCAATGATCCTGATCTGAATTTCAACCTTGAGTATGCCAACACCCTTGTGAAAGATAAAAAAGAAAATTCAGTGGATATCATGGATGTCCTCTTTTTCTGGGACAAATTGATCCCTGAAAAATCAATTCAGATTACAGCTATTTTCTTTTCCTTTGCTTTTTTCACATGGGCGGCAATTAAAGTCCTGAAAAAACAAAGGGTTTTTTCAGGAACAGGCATCATCCTATGTACTATATTTGTTCTGGTCACAGCCATCACATGCGTGAATTACTATAAACGGTCTGTGCAGCTTTACGCAGTCATTGTGCTGGAAGAAGCAGCGGTTCGTTCAGGTGTGACAGACACCTCTACAAAATTGTTCAGCCTTCATGCAGGAACCCGTGTAAGTGTTGAAGAACAAAGAGACGGCTATTTGAAAATATTGTTTTCAAAAGGTAAAGTCGGCTGGGTGAAAACAAAGGAAGCTGTCATAATCTGAACACGTTGACTTCTTTTCCCTGAAAAAAATCCTTGAAAAATCCTGTCAACAATGCAAGGGATATGACTGTAATGCTTGAGACCTGCGGATTTAAGGTTACACTTCAAAAAAGGAAAGGAGCATATCATGGAAAAAAAAGTCCTTGTTCCGGTGGCCCAGGGTGTAGAGGAAATGGAAACCATCACCATCATTGATGTTCTTCGACGGGCAGGTGCAAGTGTTATTGCAGCATCTGTGGATGAGATTAATATCAAAGCGTCAGGGGGAATCGAATTTAAAGCTGACAGACTGATCAAAGACTGTATGGATGAACAATTTGATTTGATTGCCATTCCGGGCGGTATCCCCGGGGCGCATAACCTGAGGGATTCAAAAGAACTTGAAGTTCTTCTTAGAAAACAGGCAGACCAGCAAAAATATTATGCTGCCATCTGTGCTTCGCCCGCGGTTGTACTACATCATCACGGGCTTGTCACCCCAGGTAAGGTGACCTGCCATCCCGGGTTTGTGGATATGATTGATAATGGCAATATTATCGAATCAAATGTTGTTGTGGATGGGAATTGTATCACCAGCCGGGGAGCCGGAACAGCATGCGATTTTGCATTGAAACTTGTTGAATTATTGTATTCTAAAGAAAAGAAAAAAGAGGTGGCACAAAGTCTTGCATTATCTGTTGATTAATCGAGGTACTTGACTTCATCCGGTACTGACGCTTGAATTCTTTTTTCATGGGTGTAGATATTAAACCGGTTGTTCCTTGCAAACCCTACAACGGTCAGCCCTGCTTTGTCTGCAAGTTTAATGGCACAAAGGGTAGGCGCAGTATTGGAAATAACGACGGGAATTCCGGTTTTAATTATTTTGCCAATTATTTCAAGGGACATCCTGCAACTGACAGTTGCAATCTTATCTATAGTATCTATCTCTTTTAACAGGATATCCCCTGCCAGTTTATCAAGGGCGTTGTGCCGGCCAATATCTTCATAATAAGACAGGATTTTTGACGAATTGCAGAGCCCGGCGCTGTGAACGGCGCCAGTCTTATGAAACAGTTCGGAATGGTCCCAGTGCATTTGAATCAAAGAGAGGACCTGATCATAAGTGATACTGAAGTGATCCTTTGGGCAGGATAAAAAAAGATCTGCCTGGTTCTGTAACAGTGTGCCGCCGGATGATCCTTTGATCTGACGACCCTTTTTAAATTCGGTTAACCTTTCTTTCGCCCGGTCACCCAGCGTTATATGACACTGGTTTTTTTCTTTAAAAACCTTAATGGCCTCTATATCTTTTTTTTTATGAACAATGCCCTGGGTAAATAAAAACCCCACCGCAAGTGCCTCAATATCCGTCATGGAAAACACCATCTGAAAGACTTTGTTTTTATTAATAAATATTTCAAGAATTTCTTCATCAATAATGCTGTCTTTCATCAGGATTTTCTTGTTATCTTTAATCCTGATGATATCAACCTGTTTGATGATATGTTTGCTGTCCATTTGTTTTTCCAATACAGAGATTTTGCCAATTAAATGGTCTGTCAGGCTGATCGAGTCTCTTTTGACATTTTTCTTCTCTCATCATCTCTGACTTCACGACGTAACAGCTTGCCGACTTTTGATTTGGGCAGCATATCACGGAATTCAACATATCCTGGTACTTTATAGGATGCAAGGCGTTCACTGCACCACCGGATCAGTTCAACACCGCCGACACCTCTTGCATCTTCCTTAAGCACCACAATGGCCTTGATACGTTCCCCCACCTTTTCATCAGGAATCCCTATGACGCAGGCATTAATAACCGTGGGATGATCCTGTAGCGCGGCCTCGATCTCAGAAGCCGATACCCTGTAACCCTTGTGCTTGATCACATCAGCCGATCTTTCCATGTAAACCAGTTCACCATCAGGTTTACAGCTGACATAATCGCCCATTCTGCAATAGATTTTGTTATTGACCTTTACATAGGTTTTTTCTGTTTCATCTGGTTTCTCATAATACTCTTGTAATGCATAGGGCGAGGTGACAAAAAGTTCACCGTTTTCCCCGTCCTCAACACATTCCAGTGTAACCGGGTCCACCACAATACATTCCCGGCTTTCCAAAGGATACCCGATGGAGCCAGATGTTGGTGGAGTTCCTATTTTGCTGTAGGTCACGTGACCCACTTCTGTAGAGCCGTAAACCTGGTATATGGGAAGATCATATTTTTCTTTGAACCGGTTCATGACCTTACCCGGCAGCACATCCCCTCCGCAGAAACAATAGACCAAAGATGACATATCATACTGGTCCAGGCGGTCATTTTCCAGGATCA
>NZ_JAUWQB010000094.1 GCF_030611305.1 Desulfobacula sp.
AAAAGGGTTGAGCAACCAAACCTATTCACCTAATATTAAAAGTGGGCGACAACTCTCCTTGCCCCCTCAGGGGGCCAAGGCATACTAATCCCCTTCCAGGGGTAAACCCAAAGCCTGGCCCTCAGGGCCAGGATATTTACAACAAATAGATTTTAACAAACCCTTCTCATACGTTAAAAAAAACAGCAAAAAAAATATCCTCTCAGATTACACTTATTAATATATATTCATCCAAATTTAAAAATCATTCTCCAGGTATGAACAATAATGTTCTTGGCCTCCAATTAAAGATTGTTTTGGCAGATCGTTTCTGAATAAATTATATTTTCACCAAAGTTGGATTGTTGGAATGCCTTTACAGGCTTCCGAGATGTTGATATGGAATTCAAGATTAGGTTTTTTTTAATTTATTTGGTCGAATATCATCCAAATTTACATAATATAATAGGAGTGATCATTTTATGGGTAAAATAGCAACAGGTACCAAAATTCCTTGTCGGGTATGCAGGACGCTTGATGTGGGGGATTTTTCCATTCTGCATCAACTTAACTGGTTCAATATGTCAGTTCACAGTAATTCCGAGTATGCCAAGGGAACCTGGTTCAAGGAACGATCTCTGGCAGCGCCGATCATCTTTACCGTTGCCGACGGTCTGGTCCACAATGCGGACAATATCACCGAGCTTCTGGCCCAGGATGGCTATGAAATCTATGCCTACATTGGCGTAGACAATATGAAGATCACCTCTCCAGTGCTCTTTGGGGATACCCTCAAGGCTGATGCCGAAGTGGTTGATCTTCGTCCCACCAAAAACCCGGAGAGGTTTTTATTCATATACAAAAATAAAACTTACAATCAGCGTGATCAGCAGGTGATCGAATACCAGACTACCATGATGGTCACTAAGAAAGACTAAGCAAGTAGCCTGACAGGACAATCCTGTCAGCGAAAGCTCCAACCAAAACATTCAGCGGCCAAACCATCAAAGGAGGCATCATGGACCATCAGATCAAATCTGCTATTCCCGACTTTCTTAATATTTTAGGACTTATTGAAGAACCCATGGGAATGTTTTTTACAGACACAAAACCAGACAAAGGATACTCCCCCAAACCCATGGATCTGCCGACCCGGGAGAAGGAAGAAAAAAATGAAATTAACTGGCAGGAGATATTTGGCCAGTTTTCCTGTGTCATGGGCAAGATATGGCTTGCCAGGAAAAAAAAGACATCGGCTTATTTCTCCTCAACACAGTTTGGATGCCCGGGTGGTGCTTTCTGGCTTGGCTTCAACAAACCTCAGGTTGAAACCATTATTCACTATGTATCCTCAGGAATCCCCGGCAGGATGGAAGGTGAACTTTATTGCGATTCCCCTGATCATTTAAGACAGATTTTCGAGTATGTTGATCCTATGCCGGCTGCCAAAGAGTATTGTGTGTTTAAGCCTGTCAGCCAGTTTTCTGAAGAAGAAACCCCGTTACTTGTCTCTTTTTTCACACGTCCGGAATCTTTAAACGGGCTTCACCAGCTTGCCGCTTTTGTAACAAATGATCCTGAAGTTGTCGCATCTCCCTGGAGTGCTGCCTGCGGAAGTTTAGCTGTCTGGCCATTGCATTATCTTGAAAAAGGACAAAACAAGGCTGTTGTCGGGGGATGGGATCCGTCAGCAAGAAAATTTTTTAAGACGGATGAACTGTCTTTTACTGTTCCTTTCGGCATGTTTACCCAGATGACAGACCGGTATAAAGACTCTTTTCTTACGACCAAAACCTGGGAAAATGTTCAGAAAAAGATCAATAAAAGCAAAAAAGCCTGGAATGAAATATGAGCGGTTCCCTGTATATTTAAAGAATACTTCGGATAAAATCTCCAGTGGCAGCTACTCCTTTTTCTTCTACAATCCGGATGGTCTGGGAACCGATTACGGCAATGTCTGCCTTGCCTTTTAAATAGTCCACATCCGCCTTTTCCTTTACGCCGAATCCCACGGCCAGGGGAAGGTTTGTTGCTTTTCTGCATCTTGAAAAATAATCAGATATTTCGATAGAAAAAGCAGTCTCTTTTCCGGTTACTCCTTTTCTGGCCAGACAATAGACAAACCCGGAAGCAAAGGATGACAAGTATGCCAGCCGCTCATCACTGGTCTCAGGGGAGAAAATATAAATCGGGCTCAACTCGTTTTTCTTCATGGCCCTGATGTAGTTCTTTCCCTCTTCGGGTGGAAGATCAGGAACAATGGCACCTTTTAAATTTATTTGAGCCATTTTGTCTGAAAATTGCTCCATTCCGTATTTATAAAGAATGTTAGCGTAACTCATGAACAAAAACGGAATGGAGAACTCTTTTGACACTCTTTGGGCAAACTCAAAGCATTTTTTAACCGTTGATCCTTTTTCAATGGCTTTCTGGTTGGCTTTTAAAATGACCGGACCGTCAGCCATGGGTTCTGAAAATGGAATCTGCAATTCCATTAAATCCACACCCGCTTCAACCATCTGTTTTACGATTTCATGAGAAGTTTCAAAAGACGGATACCCGATAACGATATGAGTCATCAAAAGGATATCTTTTGTTTTCAACCGTTCTTTTATATATGATTCAAGCATTGTATTCTTCAGCCTTTCCAATAATAAATTCTTTCCATTTGGGATCATCAACCGCGTCTGCTATTGTAAAAATATCCTTGTCCCCCCTGCCGGACTGGTTGATGATAATGACATCTTCTTTTAAAAGGGAAGGCGCCTCCTTAAAGGCCTGGGCAAATGCGTGGGAGGATTCAAGGGCAGGGATAATGCCTTCGGTTTGCATGGTCAGTTTTAATGCTGCTACAACCTCGGTATCAGTGGCACTCTCAAACCTTGCCTTTCCCTGATCCTGCATATGGGAAAGGATGGGGGACACCCCGACATAATCCAGGCCTGCTGAAATCGAGTGGGTCTCTTTCATCTGGCCGTCATCATCCTGAAGAAAATAAGTTTTATACCCCTGGGCAATGCCGGTGCTTGCATCCTTTGAACATAGTCTTGACGCATGCTTGCCGGAATTTAATCCCTTGCCGCCGGCCTCAACCCCCACCAGCTCAACCGGGTCATCAAAAAACCCTGAAAAAAGTCCCAGGGCATTGGAACCTCCGCCCACACAGGCATACACCCTTTTGGGAAGTTTTCCTTCCACATTAAGGATCTGCTGTCTCGCTTCCTTTCCAATGATGGATTGAAAATAGGAGACCATTTCCGGGAATGGATGCGGCCCGCAGGCGGTTCCCAGGACATAATGGGTGGTGTCCATGTTGGTGACCCAGTCTCGGAACGCTTCATTGATGGCATCCTTTAAAATTCTTGTTCCGTCTCTTACGGGAACAACGGTTGCTCCCAACTGCTCCATCCAGAATACATTAGGCCGCTGTCTATGCACATCCACTTCTCCCATGTAGATGGTACAGTCAAACCCGAACTTTGCCGCCATGGTGGCGGTTGCCACACCATGCTGGCCTGCGCCGGTTTCCGCGATTACCCGTTTTTTACCCATCCGTTTGACTAACATCCCCTGGCCCATGACATTATTGGCCTTATGGGCACCGGTATGATTGAGATCTTCACGCTTAATATATATTTTTGCACCACCAAATTTACGAGTGAGATTGCCGGCAAATGTCAATGGTGTGGGTCTGCACGAGTATGAAGACATCAAGGCTTCGTACTCTTTCCAAAAGAATGGATCATTTTTTATTTTTTCAAACTCAGATTCCAGTTCATCAAATGTGGCAACCAGAATTTCAGGCAGAAATGCCCCGCCGTGGTTACCGTAATATCCCCTGTTTTTCATATTATTTACTCCTGGCTGCTGTAAAACTATCGATTTTGATATCCAGCCCTTATGTCCTATCGAGGCTTATGGTCTGGGAGAATGCAAATGTCTCTGTCCTACAGTACAATCTTGAAAATATGGCTCTTTTTGCTCCCGGAAAATTAAGTGTTCTTTGAACTTCAAGAATGGGGGCCACAGGTTTTAGTTTCAACAATTTTGCCTTGTCTTCGGGCAAAAAAGATATTTTAAACGTTTGCCGGCCGGTTTCAGGTTTCAGGTAATAAAGATCCGACACCACCCGGGAAAGCGATTTGTTTTCAAGATCAACCTTATCCAGACCCAGAAACAATTCCGGATGAAGATAGAACTCCTCTAATAAAACCGGTTCTTTTTTGGCAATGGTTAATCGTGACAAAAAAAATGCTCTTTTTTTATTAAACGGGTTATTCTTATCGTCAATGACTTCCTTAAGGGTTATAGGTTCAATGCTTTTTGATATTGTTTCAATCCCTTTTGTTAAAAACGCCTGGGATGTGCCTGCAAGGGAAAAAAGATCCACTTGCTGATCCTGGTTCTTTACAAAGGTTCCGGATCCTCTTTTACGCTCCACAAGTCCTTTTCTGACAAGGATATCCATGGCCTGCCGGACCGTTGGGCGGCCGATGCCGTATTGTTTAGCCATAGCAATTTCAGAGGGGATTACATCACCCGGTTTGTGTGTACCGGACCTGATCTGTTCTATGAGGATATCCGCCAGTTGATGATATAAGGGGATAGGTGACTGTGGGTTGAGCATTATTAACCTCAAAATAACAATTAAAAGATGAGGTTAAAATAAATAATATTTGTCAAGTTGTCAAGACATTTTGACAAATATTATATTTTTCTGTACTACTCTCAAAAAACTGATTTTTTAATCAACCAAAACCTTTTCAAGCTGTTTGATCATAAAATCCATCTCTTCTTCATTGATAATGAGCGGAGGAGAAATCCTTATGGTGTGGCCGTGGCTGTCATTGACGATCAACCCGAGCTTCAAAAGTTTTCTGCAAAAATCCATGGCATTGCCGTCTTTGACTTCTATTCCGATGAAAAGCCCTTTTCCCCTGACCTCTTTGACATGGGAAGATCTTTTGGCAATCTTTTCAATTCTCTCTTTCAGTATCTTGCCTTTTTTGGCTGCCTGTTCAGCCAGTTTTTCTTCTTCAAACACCTTTAAAGCGGCAGTACCGGCCACACAGGCAAGAGGATAACCACCAAAGGTTGATCCTTCTGACCCTTTGGAAAAGACCATATCCATAATTTTTGCATTGGTGATAAAAACAGACAGGGGAATAAGACCGCCTGACAGCGCTTTTCCAAGAATCACGCCATCCGGAACAATATCTTCGTGTTCAAAACAGAATTTTTTCCCTGTTCTTCCCATTCCCACCTGAATTTCATCACATACCAGCAAAAGATCATGTTCATCAGCCAGGTTTCGCAGACCTTTGAGAAAACCTTCAGGAGGTACATTCATTCCACCTTCCCCCTGCATAGGCTCCACAAGGATTCCGCAGGTGTCTTTATTGATGGCCTTTTTTACCTGTTCAAGGTTACCGAATTCAACAGATATAAATCCGGGAGTTAAAGGACCAAATCCTTGTTTGTATTTTTTGTTGGATGAAAAAGAGACAGCTGAAATAGTTCTGCCATGAAAATTTTCATTAAAAACAATAATCTCCTGGTTTCCGTCTTCAATCCCTTTATGCTTGAATCCAAAATACCGCATAGTTTTTATGGCTGTTTCAACGGATTCCACCCCACCGTTTTTGGGAAGTGCTTTATTGCCGTAATTTCCAAACCGAGGCCCCATCTGGGGAGCAAACTTTGCGATCTCGGAAAGAAAGATTCCCAACGGATCCGTGAACACAACATTGGACAATACAGAGGCATAATTGCCCATCAGGGCATCCATGACCGCATTGGTGATGGTGGGATGATGGTGGCCCGGATTTGCTGCCGAATATGCTGCCAGACAATCCAGATATTTATTGCCCTTTTCATCTGTCAGCCAGCATCCTTTTGCATGCCTGACAACAAGATTAATCCGGTCATAATGGTGGGCACCATAGTCTTGTTCCAAATTAAAAATGGTTTTGTCATTCTCATTGGAAAATCCACTGATATGATGAATTTTTCTCATTGCAGTCATGTTACACCTCTCTTAATTATCTTCTTTTATTATTTTATAAATTCTTTTTTCTTCTTTAGTCAGTTCCTGATGCCGGTCCAGTATTTTTTCCAGGAAACAATGATAGAAATCATGGCGAAGGCTGTCGCGGTTAGCCACGATAAACCATTGATTCCTTGTCCAGTTGATGGGTGAACTATCTTCATTATCTGTTTCAAATATCCCGACAAGAGCTTCGCTTTTATCTATAATCACTTCTATGGAACGTCCGCCAATGATCTGTTGCAAATGTTCATGATCCGGATGCATGACCTGAATATCAAATTTTTTAGGAATCTTTCCCATGGCAATATAGCGAATTTTAACCCCTCTTTTATCTGCGTCTGTTAAATACTCATCCAAATGCCTGTTTGCTTCGGGAAACAGCCTGACATAGATCTCTTCTTTAGCCTCTTTAATCATTTCCAAGGCTTTTTCCATGACATTCTCATACCCTGTGATGGTCCAGACATATTCAAGATCATTTTTTTGGGATGCTGTTGCAATCTGATCTTCAAACGAGTCTATATTGCTGTCAAAGCTTCTTTTCAGCCTTCTGACAAGTTCATCTGAGGGCAGAGGCGCATACTGACCGGAATTGACTTCAATCACATACCCTTTGGAAATCAGATTCCGTAATACATCATAAATCCTTGATCGGGCAATTCCTGAAATTTTACTCAACTGGGAACCGTTAACCGGATGATTGCCGGCAAGCGCCATATAACACGTAGCCTCATATTGCGAGAAACCAAGTTCTTTTAAATTTGAATAATTATTCATTTTTCTCTCCAAAAAGTTGCTACCTTAATAGCAACATAAACTTAAATTCAATAATTGTCAATTCTTAAAACCCCTAAAAAAATATCTCTTTGACACTGAGTTTTGAATCAGGTAAATATTTAAAAACAACAAACATCTTTAAATTTATCCAAAACAGGAGAAAACAAATGGCAGGTCTTAATAAAGTGATGGTGATTGGCAATTTGGGAAGAGATCCTGAAATCAGGTATTCCCAACAAGGTACGGCAGTTGTAAATTTTTCAGTTGCCACAAGTGACGAATGGTTTGATAAAAATACAAATCAAAAACAAGAACGAACTGAATGGCATAGAATTGTTGTTTTTGGAAAAATGGCGGAGACGTGTGAGCGGTATCTTTCTAAAGGACGGCAGGTTTATGTCGAGGGTAAGCTGCGAACAAACTCATATGAAAAAGACGGCCAAACTCACTATGCAACAGATGTGATAGCTTCAACTGTTCAGTTTCTTGGCGGTCGACAGGACAATCAAGGCGGTGGGCAGGACAATCAGGGCGGCGGGGGTGGCTACCAGCAAGCCGAGTCCGGTTCCAACAATCATTCCAAAGATCAGACAAGCCCGGGCATGACAGGTGGGCAAGAACCGATTCCGGATGATGATATTCCGTTTTAATATCGTTAAAAAAGAAAAAGCCTCGTGGGTGCTTGAAGTATCTTCACCCAATGAGGCTTTTTATTAAAAATTATTCCGGTTAGCTAAGCGTTAGCTGTTCTTCCATGGAAATATCATGTTTCATTTCCTGAAGTGTTTTTTTGATATCCTTTTTAGAATGTTCATCAAGCTGACTTGCTACACAAACTTTTTTTAATTTTTCAACATTATTTTCCAGCTCTTGCTTTTCTGATTGGGGTAAATCTGAAATGCAACTATTATAAGCTTTTTGATTTTTTCTTTTTGCTTTCAAATCCTGGTGCCTTCTCAGTGCTCTGTCTTTCATAGTGCCGGCTCCTTTATAATAGTTTAAAAAAAAGTTTTTCAAAACACACTTTAAAAAGTGACATTCTTTACCTAAAAATAGAATAAACACTTAAAAAGAGCTTGGCAAGCCTAAAATTATTTTCGCGGGTGATCTTTTCTCCATTGCCGTGGACTTTTGTAACGGCTGCCCTGTATCCACATTCCTTTTCCTGCCCTCCTGGCCCTTAATTCTTCTTTTAAATAGCTTTGTGAATCAAGTTTTTTAGGCCGTTTACCCTTATATACCTCAGCCAGGCCTGCTCTTATCATTTCTATATTAATATTTTTATTACCAACAAAAACTTCTGCCAGCTGCCGGTTATAAGCACCTGTTCCGTAGCTTTTAATTGCAACCTTCTTATTACCCACTAAGCCTTCTAAATAATGTTTCGCCTTTTGACTGAAGGGCTGAGTTTTTTGACCCCTGAATCCAATTTCAGGAGAATCAATTCCCACAAGCCGGATTTTAAATATCAAATCAACTCTTGTGACTTTTATAGTGTCACCGTCAAATACTTTTAATACCTTAAATTGTTGTTTTGGGAAAACAACATCGCTTTCCGTAAATTCCTCAATCGTTTCATTCAAAGGCGGAGCAATATTGGTAAAATGTTTGATTCCGTTTTCATCGGTCCAGAAATAGATATTTCCATAAAGAAAAAGGCTGAAAAAAAGAATAAAAAAAACACGAATAGACGTTTTTATCATAAATTATGTTTAACATACTTTTTTTACCAATACAAAGGCAGACCATTTTTTTTCATCCTGTTGCCAGACAAGCTCAAATCCTTTTTCTGAATAAATAGTGACGAATTGATCCTTTTCCCATTCCCTCACACCGGATATGACGGCAATGCCATTTTCTGTCAAGCTTGCATAAATCATATCAGACAATGCTGTCAGTGTTGGAAATCTTAAGTTGGCAGAAATGATTGAAAACCTGTTTTTGCTTTCTTTCATATAATCTTCAATCACTTTGATTCTTTTCGTAAGAAGGTTAAGTGCCACATTCTTTTTAGCCTCATTAATGGAAACCGGATCAATTTCATAGGCGTTGCAGAATGTAAGCCCTGCCAGACACATGGCCATGGCAAGGACACCTGAACCGGTTCCAATGTCAGCTCCTGCCAAATTTTCTTTGGAATCAATCATATGTTTTTCAAAAAAACAAAAATCAATAGCGGCAAGACAAAGCTGTGTAGTAGGATGGTGTCCGGAACCAAAAGAGATGCCCTGATCAATAATTATTTCAATATTCTCCTGGCCAATATTGCTTTGATTTGACCGGCCTTCAAATCCCGGAGGCTTGAGAATAAAATTCTTTGTAATAGATACGGGCTTTAAAAAACTTTTCTCCACATAGGTGGCGCCGTAAAGATAGTGATAGGATAGTTCCTGGGCATCAATGAGCTGCTGTAATATTTTTTTGGCCTCAAAAAAAGAGACCGAAAACCGCTCTTTTATTTCTTTTATATACGCTTGGGCCGTCAGTTTAACATCAGATTGGAAAAGGATATTTAAGACATCTTCTTTGTCCGTTTCCATATCAGAGGGAATGATGACCTTCTTTTTTTAAGAGGTCTTCATACCAGCAGGCAAAGTCAAACATCCCTCTGATCTTTTCGTCATCATTGATGATGCCCAGACACATTTCAAAGGCCCCCTGGGCATAGGAATTAGAGTATTCATCATGATCGATCCGGGAAAGGAACTCCCTGATTAACATCTGGGAGGTTCGCTTGGTTTTATCTTTCCTGATGTCTATGGGGTCTTTAGGTTCCTGGAACGGGTCCCAGTTGTCATAACCTTTTTTGAGGATCTGTTTCTGGCCTCTTTTGCCCATGGTATCAAAAATGGCTTTTTTCTTATCTTCAATTTGTTCAGGGGTAAGCTTATCCATCTTTTCTGACTCCAAGATATTCTTCGTTAAAATCTGTAACCATGGCCATTGAAACAGGAATCAACATTTCATGCATTTTTATTTTTTCAGAATTAATATCCTTTACCAATTGGGCGGAAAGAAGCTGGAGCTGGGTATAAATTTTATCCATATTCAATGTCGGGTAAGGCTCTCCCTGTTTAAAATTTGTCCGGCCACAGATATGGCTTACACCGGCTGTGGATGTAGGGATACCATAAAGCCGACAGGTAATCGGCCGGTATTCATAAATGACACAGAGGTTATCTTCACCAAGCAGCGGGCATCTGACTCTCTCCTGGGACATTTTACCGACTATTTCCAATTCGTCTGCACCGTTTTTAACTTCTTTATATGCATGCCGTTTCATCTTCGTAAGGACCCTGTCTGTTTTGCCGGCAATTTCAATGAGATCGTTTTTATCTTTACCCATAAACTTTTTTAAAAATCTATCTTTCAAATAGAGTGCTTCTATGAGTGTCAGATCAAAAATCGCATAACAGCAATCGCTACATTTTTCCCGGCAGAACACTTCTTTGGGAAATTCTTTTTTTACACGGTCAAACACTGCATCCACTATTTGGACCAATGCTTCATACTTAACAAAGTGTTCTTTTAAATTTAATGTCATAGGGCTTGTCCTTTATTTACCAATGCAAAAATTATTAAAAATAGTGTCCAAAATATCTAAAGAGGCTGTTTCTCCTGTAATTGTTCCAAGGGAATCAATACTATTTTTAATATCGATTGCCAGCATTTCTTCTTCCAGGGTTTGTGCTAACCCAGTTTTTACAGATATTAGACTCTCAACAGTCTGTTCAAGGGCTTTTTTATGCCGCAAATTTGGAATGACCGATGATTTTTCCATATCCACCAGACCAGCCATACTGGTAGTCACTATTTTTTGTTTTAATTCTTTTATCCCTTTGTTAAACAGGGCTGAAATTTCAATTTTGGGGATATGCCGGTACTTTTCCGAAAGCTCTGGCAGATTGCTGTCACCAATATCTATTTTATTGATCACAAAGATAA
Organism: Desulfobacula sp.; assembly: GCF_030611305.1. Taxonomy (GTDB): domain Bacteria; phylum Desulfobacterota; class Desulfobacteria; order Desulfobacterales; family Desulfobacteraceae; genus Desulfobacula. Next base: position 10,751 of record NZ_JAUWQB010000094.1, read on the forward strand.
TTTTTGGGCCTGGCTGATTTTCCAGAGGCACCACTTTTTCAAATTCCTTGTCGGTAAAAAGAGTTCCGGGCTCTTTCATGAACAACACAAGGTCGGATGCATTAATGTGATCTTTGGCCTTTTCAATACCGATAATTTCCACAAGATTATCGCTCTGGTGAATACCTGCCGTATCTATAATCACAAACGGTATGCCGTCGATATTCAGCCCTTCTTCGATAGGATCCCTTGTGGTTCCCGGGATGGCTGTTACAATAGCGCGGTCCTGTTCAAGCAGACGGTTCATCAGGCTTGATTTTCCCACATTGGGTGCACCGCAGATGGTAATCCTGATACCGTCCTTTAAAAAACAGGCATCCTCATGCTGCTTGATATATTCCCGGCATTTTTCAAGCACATCATCAATCAGTTCCATCTCTTTTCTGGACGGTTCAAACGGTTCAACATCATCCGGGAAATCAATATTTACTTCAAGCAGGGATAAGAAATGAATCAGTTTTTCTCTTAGCTCCCGGATCTGACTTTTTAATGCCCCAAGATTCTGGGACGCTGCAAATTTCAACGAGCTTGCAGATTTTGCATTGATTATATCTGCAACTGCTTCGGCCTGGGTCAGATCAATTCTCTGATTTAAAAAAGCTCTTTTTGTAAACTCTCCGGGTTCAGAAAGCCTTGCCTCATGTGAGAGTATTTCATCCAGAATGGTTCTTAATACAATGGTTCCGGAATGGGCCTGAATTTCCACGACATCCTCTGCCGTATAAGAGGAGGGCCCCTTCATGGGGATAAGTAAAACCTCGTCTATGATATCTGTGTTTTTATTGTTAAAAACATATCCGTGATAGACCTTATGAGATTCTAAATTTGTACACCCTTCGGGTCTTAGTTTTCTTTTTGAAAAAAGTTTTGATGCAATATCAAAGGCTTTGGGGCCCGAGATCCGAATAACACCAATACCGCCGCTTCCATAGGGAGTTGCTATTGCGGCAATTGTATCATTCATGGTGTTTTATCTTCTAGACCGTCTTTTCCCCCTAAAGGAATTTTTCTTTTTGGGGAAGATCACAAGTCTTCTGTAATATCCGTCACCCATACTCTGGGTTCGAACACTTTGGTCATCTTTTAGTGCCAGATGCACGATACGCCTGTCCTGTGCGCTCATCTGGTTAATGGTCGCAGGACGTCCTGTCTTTTTGGCCTTATCCGCCATTTTATATGCCAGGTGTTTCAGATTGGCTTTACGGGTTTCCATGTATCCTTCGATATCCACCTTGACCCTGACCCTGGCTTCACTCTTCCTGTTGATAATTTTGTCGGTCAAAAACTGCATGGCATCAAGGGTCTGACCCTTTCTGCCAATCAGGATACCGGCATTCCCGCCTTCGATGCTTAAGGTCAGCCTGTCAGATTCCGTGCCGGCACTTACATTGGCATCATCCGTAATCAGGTCTGCCATTTTCTGTAATGCTTCCGTACCAAGAACAACGGACTCTTCAGACACGTCAACCGGCTCGGGTACTTCAAAGGACTTGAATTCTTTCTTTTTGGGTTCTTCCAGTCTTGTTTCTTGACCAAACGCCTCATCCACAATGGACTTGATCCCCTCCATTTCTATTTCTTTAGATTCATCAGTATAATTATCCGGAAGAACAACTTTGATTTTGGCATCTTTTCTGCCAACAATTCCAAAAATCCCTGAAGCACCTTCTGAAATTACATCATATTTCAATTCATCTTTTAAAAGCGTTAATGCTGCACAGGCATTTTTTATAGCGATATCTATATCTTTTCCGCTGAATTCCTGAGTTTGTGTCATATTACCTCCTGCTTACGAAAATTTCTTTTGAATATAATACTGCTGTCCCA